>NZ_PKIG01000008.1:0-61516 GCF_002860905.1 Streptococcus oralis subsp. dentisani
AGTAGGTATTACTCAGAGTTAAGTGACGATAGCCTAGGAGATACACCTGTACCCATGCCGAACACAGAAGTTAAGCCCTAGAACGCCGGAAGTAGTTGGGGGTTGCCCCCTGTGAGATATGGAAGTCGCTTAGCTTTAATCCGCCATAGCTCAGTTGGTAGTAGCGCATGACTGTTAATCATGATGTCGTAGGTTCGAGTCCTACTGGCGGAGTAGTTAATTAAAGGAGGTTTTGACCTCTTTTTTTGTTATGTAATTAATAATCTAGGCTCTTTTTCAACTGTAGTGGGTTGAAGAAAAGCTAAGATCGAGAAAGGACACATTTTGCCCTTTCTTTTTTGATATTCAGAGCGATAAAAATCCTTTTTTTGAAGTTTTCAAAGTTCCGAAATCCAAAGGCATTTCGCTTGATAAGTTTAATGAGATTATTAGTCGCTTCTAATTTAGCGTTGTAAGTTGTAATATGAAGTCTCTTCAAAGTAGGTAGGAGTTGCATTTTGAACCACTTTACAAAGAGGTAGGGGGCGATTCCCGTTTCGTCAATATAGTAGATTGGAACTAGGATAGTATGTTACAACTTCTAAAAATATTTCTAGAAATTAATTTGACTTTCCTAATCGATTTGTTCATCTCTTATTTCACTCTACTAGATATGCATAGCTTTATTATAACATGCGCATTTTAAACTAAGCGACTATACAGACATTAAGCATACCATCAGCTATTATAGATAATGCAAGATTACATAGATTTGAATATCTGATAATGCGTTTTTCTTATTTTAAGATTTTTTCCTCAGTCTCTTTTAGTATTTAACGTAGTCAATAAGGTTTTTATCAAAGTCTAATTTAGGTAGTAAATTTATTTCTATTCTGTCAACTTTTCCTATTTTTTATCCTGTTGAGGTTGGTATTTTAACAATTCAGGAATTATTAATGATTAATTAAAATTTTTTGTTAGAATAAGATCATAAAAAGTAAAGGAGTGTATGCTTATGCTACAAAATATTTATAATCAGATGACTGATTTCTATGACAGTATCGAAGAAGAGTATGCTACTTTCTTTGATAATAGTTGGGAATGGGACCATTTTCATTTTAAATTTTTGATTTATTATTTAGTTCGATATGGTATCTGTTGTCGCAGAGATTTTATCGTTTACCATTATCGTGTTTCTTATCGTTTGTATCTTGAAAAATTGATAATGAAACAGGGTTTTGTTGCTTGTTGAGACAGTATGAGTTAATTTCCGAACAAATTTAACTTTTTGTGGGAAAATAATGATAAATAGTCGGAATTTTTTCTAAATCATTTTTTAATAGTTGGAAATAGCAAATCTTTCTATTGTTTCTTCTTGATAAAAAGGCGATTTTTTCTTATAATAAATTGTAAGATATAATTGCAGGTGAGAGTCCTGCCATGTATGTGAGAAAGGAAGAGCCTGAGGGCTCAGACAAAATTATGACTTCAGTTGTTGTTGTAGGTACCCAATGGGGTGATGAAGGTAAAGGGAAGATTACAGACTTCCTTTCAGCGAATGCAGAAGTGATTGCACGTTATCAAGGTGGTGATAATGCAGGTCACACGATTGTGATTGATGGTAAGAAATTTAAGTTGCACTTGATTCCATCTGGAATTTTCTTCCCTGAAAAAATCTCTGTTATTGGGAATGGTATGGTTGTAAATCCTAAATCTCTTGTGAAAGAGTTGAGCTATCTTCATGAGGAAGGCGTTACAACTGATAACTTGCGTATTTCTGATCGCGCGCATGTCATTTTGCCTTATCATATCGAGTTGGATCGCTTGCAAGAAGAAGCTAAGGGCGACAATAAGATTGGTACTACAATTAAGGGAATTGGTCCAGCTTATATGGACAAGGCTGCTCGTGTTGGGATTCGTATCGCAGATCTTTTGGATAAAGATATTTTTCGTGAGCGTTTAGAGCGTAACCTTGCTGAAAAGAATCGTTTTTTTGAAAAATTGTATGACAGTAAAGCGATTGATTTCGATGATATTTTTGAAGAATATTACGAATATGGTCAACAAATCAAGAAGTATGTGACAGACACATCTGTTATCTTGAATGATGCGCTTGATAATGGTAAACGTGTGCTTTTTGAAGGTGCACAAGGTGTTATGCTAGATATCGACCAAGGTACCTATCCATTTGTTACGTCTTCAAACCCTGTAGCTGGTGGTGTTACGATTGGTTCAGGTGTCGGGCCAAGCAAGATTGACAAGGTTGTAGGTGTATGTAAAGCTTATACGAGTCGTGTAGGAGATGGTCCTTTCCCAACTGAGTTGTTTGATGAAGTGGGAGAACGTATCCGTGAAGTAGGTCATGAATATGGTACAACAACTGGTCGTCCACGTCGTGTGGGTTGGTTTGATTCAGTTGTAATGCGTCATAGTCGTCGTGTTTCTGGTATTACTAATCTTTCATTGAACTCTATCGATGTTTTGAGTGGTTTAGATACTGTGAAAATCTGTGTGGCTTATGATCTTGATGGTCAACGTATTGACTACTATCCAGCTAGTCTTGAGCAATTGAAACGTTGCAAGCCTATCTATGAAGAGTTGCCAGGTTGGTCAGAAGATATTACCGGAGTTCGTAATTTGGAAGATCTTCCTGAGAATGCGCGTAACTATGTTCGTCGTGTGAGTGAATTGGTTGGCGTTCGTATTTCTACTTTCTCAGTAGGTCCTGGTCGTGAACAAACAAATATTTTAGAAAGTGTTTGGTCCTAAGAGATTTTTAAGATTTGTTTAAGATAGGTAGGGTATACTATAGACAGTTACAAGAAGACCTCCTAACTTGTTGTAACAAATATCCTAAACTTTTCTTTTTCATAATAATCTCCCTATAAAGTCACCGCATTCGGTGGCTTTTTTTGTCTTGGGATTCATGATATAATAATAAAATCGATAAGTAGGAAAAGGGAAATTGATGAATTATACAGTTGAAGAAAAAGAAGTCTTTATGAGGGAAGCTTTGAGAGAGGCTGAGATTGCTCTTGAACACGATGAAATTCCAATTGGTTGTGTGATTGTCAAGGACGGAGAAATCATTGGTCGTGGGCATAATGCACGTGAGGAGTTGCAGCGAGCGGTTATGCATGCGGAGATTATGGCCATAGAGAATGCGAACCTGAGTGAGGAGAGCTGGCGCTTGCTTGATTGTACGCTTTTTGTGACCATTGAGCCGTGTGTCATGTGTAGTGGGGCGATTGGACTCGCCCGTATTCCAAACGTGGTCTATGGGGCTAAAAACCAGAAATTTGGCGCTGCTGGGAGTTTGTACGATATCTTGACAGATGAGCGTCTCAATCATCGTGTGGATGTTGAAACGGGAATTTTGGAAGATGAATGCGCAGCTATTATGCAGGACTTTTTTAGAAATAGACGGAAAAAATAATTTTGCTTTTAAAATGAATAGGAATGTGATATAATTAATAATGGAGCAACAGTTCTGCGTGAAGCGGGTCAGGGGAGGAATCCAGCAGCCCTAAGCGATTTGAATTGTGTGCTCTTTTTTTCGTGCTTTTTCCGAATAAATAAGATAGAATAATCTAGAATAAATGATAATAGAAAAGAGAAGATGATGAAAATTCGTGGTTTTGAATTGGTTTCGACTTTTACAGATGAAAATTTATTGCCGAAGCGTGAGACGGCGCATGCGGCTGGTTACGACTTAAAGGTTGCTGTGCGTACGGTTATTGCGCCAGGAGAGATTGTCTTGGTTCCGACAGGGGTTAAGGCTTATATGCAGCCGACTGAGGTTCTTTACCTTTATGATCGTTCTTCAAATCCTCGTAAGAAGGGTCTGGTCTTGATTAACTCGGTTGGTGTCATTGATGGGGATTATTATGGAAATCCTGGAAATGAAGGGCATATTTTTGCGCAGATGAAGAATATCACAGACCAAGAAGTGATTCTCAAAGTTGGGGAACGTGTGGTCCAGGCTGTCTTTGCTCCTTTCTTAATTGCAGATGGAGATGCGGCTGATGGCGTTCGAACTGGTGGATTTGGTTCAACAGGGCACTAGAATGAAGATTATCTTTGTACGTCACGGGGAGCCAGATTACCGTGAGTTAGAGGAGCGTTCTTATACGGGTTTTGGGATAGATTTGGCGCCCTTGTCTGAGAAGGGACGGCAGCAGGCTCAGGAACTGAGCAAAAATTCTTTACTCTCGTCAGCTGAAATAATCGTATCTTCTGCAGTCACAAGAGCTTTAGAAACGGCTTCTTATGTAGTTTGTACTACGGGACTTCCTTTGAGAGTAGAGCCATTATTGCATGAATGGCAGGTCTATGAAAGTGGCACAGATAATTTTGAAAAAGCTCGTACTATGTTTCTAGAAAATAAGGGGGAATTACTTCCTAATAGTCCTATTCAATATGAGACAGCTGCGGAGATGAAGTCTCGGTTTCTAGAATGTATGTCTAAGTATCGAGAACATCAGACTGTGGTAGTTGTTGCTCATCGAATGCTCATGCGTCAGTTTGTGCCAAATGAGAAGATTGATTTTTGCCAAGTGATTGAGTGTGAGTTAGAAATATAGAAAGAGGTTTATTATCGCAAAGAAAAAAGCGACATTTGTATGTCAAAATTGTGGCTATAATTCCCCTAAATATCTGGGGCGTTGTCCCAACTGTGGGTCTTGGTCTTCTTTTGTAGAAGAGGTTGAGGTTGCCGAGGTCAAGAATGCGCGTGTGTCCTTGACAGGTGAGAAAACCAAGCCCATGAAACTGGCTGAGGTGACGTCAATCAACGTCAATCGAACCAAGACGGAGATGGAGGAATTTAACCGTGTACTTGGAGGCGGAGTGGTACCAGGAAGTCTCGTACTCATAGGTGGGGATCCTGGGATTGGGAAGTCAACGCTTCTCCTACAAGTCTCAACCCAGTTGTCCCAAGTGGGGACAGTTCTCTATGTCAGTGGGGAGGAGTCTGCCCAGCAAATTAAGCTACGAGCAGAGCGCTTGGGAGATATTGATAGCGAGTTTTATCTCTATGCAGAGACCAATATGCAGAGTGTTCGCGCAGAGGTAGAAAGAATTCAGCCAGACTTTCTCATCATCGACTCCATTCAAACCATCATGTCTCCTGAGATTTCAGGGGTACAGGGATCTGTTTCTCAAGTGCGTGAGGTAACCGCTGAGCTTATGCAGTTGGCTAAGACCAACAATATTGCTATTTTTATCGTAGGCCATGTGACCAAGGAAGGAACCTTAGCTGGGCCGAGAATGTTGGAGCATATGGTGGATACAGTGCTTTACTTTGAAGGAGAGCGCCACCATACCTTTCGTATTTTGAGAGCGGTCAAAAACCGTTTTGGCTCCACTAATGAGATTGGGATTTTTGAGATGCAGTCAGGCGGATTGGTTGAGGTACTCAATCCGAGTCAAGTTTTCCTAGAAGAGCGTTTGGATGGGGCGACTGGTTCATCAATCGTTGTGACCATGGAAGGGACGCGTCCGATTTTGGCGGAGGTTCAGGCTTTGGTGACACCTACCATGTTTGGAAATGCCAAGCGTACTACGACAGGACTTGATTTTAATCGTGCTAGCTTGATTATGGCTGTTTTGGAAAAACGGGCAGGTCTTCTCTTGCAAAATCAGGATGCTTATCTTAAATCTGCTGGCGGTGTCAAATTGGATGAACCTGCGATAGACTTGGCCGTTGCGGTTGCCATTGCTTCGAGCTATAAAGACAAGCCAACTAATCCTCAGGAATGTTTTGTAGGAGAACTTGGCTTGACGGGAGAGATTCGGCGCGTGAATCGTATTGAGCAGCGCATCAATGAAGCTGCTAAACTGGGTTTTACTAAGATTTATGTACCTAAGAATTCCTTGACAGGAATCACTCCGCCTAAGGAAATTCAGGTTATTGGAGTGACAACGATTCAGGAAGTTTTGAAAAAGGTCTTTGCATAATCCGTGACAAATCTTCTTAAAAATGATAAGATAGGAGAAATATTTGACTATCAAATTTTCGAGGAGGGAATCGTGTCGTATTTTGAACAGTTTATGCAAGCCAATCAGGCTTATGTTGCCCTACATGGGCAGTTAAATCTGCCACTTAAACCCAAAACTAGAGTAGCCATTGTGACCTGTATGGACTCACGTCTGCACGTTGCTCAAGCTTTGGGATTAGCACTTGGGGATGCTCATATCTTGCGGAATGCAGGTGGTCGAGTGACAGAAGACATGATTCGTTCGCTAGTTATTTCCCAGCAACAAATGGGGACAAGAGAGATTGTGGTATTGCACCATACAGACTGTGGTGCTCAGACCTTTGAAAATGGTCCTTTTCAGGAGTATTTAAAAGAGGAACTAGGTGTCGATGTGTCAGATCAGGACTTTTTGCCCTTCCAGGATATAGAGGAGAGTGTACGCGAGGATATGCAACTCCTTATCGAGTCTCCCCTAATACCAGATGATGTCATTATTTCTGGTGCTATTTACGATGTGGATACAGGAAGTATGACAGTCGTAGAATTGTAAATACTTTATTTAGAAAGAAAGTGTATGAAGAAAAACAGTATTTTATTTATTTTTATTTTATTGCTATGTATTGGTTTGCAGTATGAAACTATCTACTATACGGACGGTTCGATGTCAGCTGCGGAATATGGACTAATGGGAGTTTCTATCTTTCTAGCTCTCTTTTACATGATTCCGGCTCTTTATTTCCTTTTCCGTTTTGGGAAAAAATGGGAATTGCCAAAGAAGGCCTTGATTCTGTCTTTATTGGGAGGGATGTTCTTCTCAGGATGGTTGTCTAGTTTTGCTAATACCTATATCTATGATTTGCTGGGGGTTCTTTTCCCAGATAGTGCATTTTTAAATGCCTTTGAAAGTGCGATTGTGGCTCCTTTGGTAGAAGAACCCTTGAAATTATTGCCACTTGTCTTTGTTTTAGCTTTGATTCCTGTGCGAAAATTAAAATCTTTGTTTTTACTAGGGATTGCTTCTGGTTTGGGATTCCAAATGATTGAGGATATTGGCTACATTCGTACGGATTTACCAGAGGGTTTTGACTTTACTATTTCGCGAATTTTAGAGCGTATCATCTCAGGAATTGCCTCTCACTGGACTTTTTCAGGTTTGGCTGTAGTAGGTGTTTACTTGCTTTACAGAGCCTATAAAGGGCAGAAGGTTGGCAAGAAACAGGGGTTTATTTTCCTAGGTTTAGCCTTGGGAACTCACTTCTTATTTAACTCTCCTTTTGTTGAATTGGAGACAGAGTTGCCTTTAGCGATTCCAGTGGTTACGGCTATTACTCTTTATGGTTTTTATCAGGCTTATCGCTTTGTTGAGAAGCACAATGAGTTGATGAACTAGAATATTTTTCAAAAGAATGATGCAAGGGTACAAATATGGTGCCCTTCTTTTATTTTTGATTGAAAAATAGTGCAAAAAGCGCTACAATGGTAGATGGAAAAATCTTGTGAAAAGCACAAGCGATACATATATACCGGAGGAAATCATGTCTTTTTCTGATTTAAAGCTGTTTGCCCTTTCTTCTAATCAAGAATTGGCAAAACGTGTGGCGCAGGAGATTGGGATAGAGTTGGGGAAATCAAGTGTTCGTCAATTTTCAGATGGAGAGATTCAGGTCAACATTGAAGAATCAATCCGTGGGAAACACGTCTTTATCCTACAATCAACTAGTTCGCCTGTAAATGACAATCTGCTTGAAATTTTGATTATGGTAGATGCTTTGAAGCGTGCGAGTGCAGAATCTGTCAATGTTGTTATGCCTTACTATGGGTATGCACGTCAGGATAGAAAGGCGAGAGCGCGTGAGCCAATCACTTCAAAACTTGTCGCAAATATGCTTGAAGTAGCTGGAGTAGATCGTTTATTGACCATCGACTTGCATGCTGCGCAGATTCAAGGGTTCTTTGATATTCCTGTGGATCATTTGATGGGAGCTCCTCTGATTGCGGATTATTTTGAGCGTCGTGGCATGGTTGGTTCTGACTATGTGGTTGTCAGCCCAGACCATGGAGGGGTGACTCGTGCTCGTAAGTTGGCAGAGTTTTTGAAAACATCTATCGCTATCATTGATAAACGTCGTAGCGTTGATAAGATGAATACTAGTGAAGTCATGAACATCATCGGTAAGGTCGAAGGCAAGACTTGTATCTTGATTGATGATATGATTGATACAGCTGGAACGATTTGTCACGCTGCAGATGCCCTTGCAGAAGCTGGTGCTGTTGAAGTCTATGCAAGCTGTACGCACCCAGTTCTATCTGGTCCTGCTATGGACAATATCCAAAAATCAGCTATTAAGAAATTGGTTGTGTTGGATACCATCTATCTGCCAGAAGAGCGTTTGATTGATAAGATTGAGCAGATTTCAATCGCTCATCTTTTGGGAGATGCTATCGTGCGTATTCATGAAAAACGCCCACTTTCTCCACTTTTCAGTATTGAGAAAAAGATTTAATGACCAAGCCTGAGATAATTCTCAGGTTTTTTTTCGTCTCTTTTCCGAATAAATAGATAGTAACAGTGAATCTAGGAAACCTAGATTTAAAACTGTGGTATAATAAAAGGAGGAAAAGGATGATTTTAAGACATCCGGGCATCAGCCCAACCAATGATTTGGTTGCTAAGAAAATCTTTAGTAATCCGGAAATCACTTGTCAATTTATTCGCGATATGCTGGATTTACCAGCAAAAAATGTGACCATTTTGGAGGGAAGTAATATTCATGTCTTGCCTTCTCTACCCTATTCAGCACAAGATTTCTATACAAGTATTGATGTCTTGGCGGAGTTGGACAATGGCACTCAGGTAATTATTGAGATTCAAGTTCATCATCAGAATTTTTCATCAATCGCCTGTGGGCTTACCTGTGCAGTCAGGTCAATCAAAATCTAGAAAAAATTTGCCAGCAAGAAGGAAATACTCATCAGAGTTACAAACACATCGCACCAGTATACGCTATCGCCATTGTGGATAGCAATTACTTCTCAGATGATTTGGCTTTTCATAGCTTTAGTATGCGAGAGGACACGACAGGTGAGATCTTAACCATCACAAACAACGGTCAGGAAAACCATCTAGTCAAGATGGCGTTCTTAGAACTAAAAAAATATAGAGAAACCAGCAAGGATAGCGTTCGCAAACCGTGGTTGGAGTTTTTCGGGAACAAACCCTTTACCCAGCAACCCGAGCGAGCCATCAGCCAAGCAGACCAACTACTTGGTCTGAGGATGACAGGAAGATGTTTAGTCAACTACGTATGCGCGAAGAACAAGCCTTGTTAGCACAGAACTATGCCTTGGAACGAGCTGAAGAAAAAGGCTTAGAACGTGGTCGTCCAGATGGTATTGAAGAGGAGTAAAAGTAGGTTTAGCAAATCTAGTTCGTCAAGTCCTTCTGACTTCAGATGTTGCCAGCTGGTAATGATTCGAATAGTCGGAAATATAAAGGATTATTGTTCGTTTGATTGAAATAAGTTAGCTTTTATAAGTTATTAGAGTTCAACATTTAAAGTTTGTACTATTTTCTCCAATATTTTGGTAAATTCCCAAACTAACTTCCACCGTTAATCCAAGTGGAAGTTAGTCTGATAAAGATCCTAAAAACCAGTGGAAATCCGTGTCAGGGTAAGTTCCATTGGTTTTACTAATGCTTGATTTTATTGCTTTTGTAACCAAAATGAATCGAAAAAAAGAGCGCACAAAATCCCCTCATCTGAAAGCGTTTCAGATTAAGTTCCGCTATGGTGGAAGTTAGTGTGAGACGTTTGAATGCGGTTAAAGGTTAGCCTTTAGAACTTATGTTGGAGTAATGTAGACGACTGACAGACGTCTTCTGCAGGTATTTTAGAAATGCCGAGAAGTTTAGGAATTTCTTCTCCATAGGTAAATGCAAAGAGCTCATAGGCTGACTTTCCATTCAAAGCAGCACGTTTGACGCTGTTGATATGAGAACAAACGAGATTGATGTCCTCTTGAGTTAAGTTGTCAAAGGAAGTTCCCTTAGGTAGAATGTCGCGAATCAGTGTGTGATTTTTCTCAATTCTCCCTTTCTGGTCAGAGCGATTAGGGTCACAAAAGAAGAGTTTACACTCTCCTCGCACATCCATTTCGATATCATCGACCCTGGCAAACTCTCTACCATTATCTGTCAGGATGACAGGGAAGAGTTGGAAGAAATCTTTGTCAGCTTGGTGAAGAGTGTTCTTGATGTCATAGAGGTGTTTGGTAACCTCAAGGGCAGTTTTATTATCCAGAAGCCTAGCGAAGATAAAGTTACAGAAAGATAAATTGAAGGTGAGTAGGACTTTACCTCCCATTCTGCCCATAACCGTATCCATTTCCAGCCAAGAGTCTAGTTGATTCAGTGATAAATAATTTAGGAAATCTTCATAGGAACGTCCTTTTTTAGCTTCTTTAGGGATGGAAGGTAGTTTACTTTTCCGTCTTTCTTTGAATTTAACGGCTCTGGCTAGGTCAATAGGAGCGATAGATAGGTATCCTTTTCGGATGTGCCGATAGACGGTTGAGGAGCTGACATCAAGGTTATGAGTTTTGAGGATATGATAGATGTGTTGTACCTTTTTAACCCCATCAGAAATGACTTTGTCCATTTCCCAGAAGGTCTTGGAATTGAGGGGAGTTCCTTCACGAGCTTCGACAAGAGTTTGTTCGTATTGTTTTTGAGCTTGTTTAGCGAGGTAGAAGATCTTTTTATAGCCACAATTCTGTCTTCTTTTAGGGCATCCATTACAGACAAAGGGAGCTTTGTCGAGTAGAGGGCAAGGAAGGTTATCGCATGTAGACTCTCGGACTTGTCTGTTTCGTTTGACTTCTTTGGAAACAGTAGTTGGGTCTTTTAGAATGGATTGTCCGATAGCTTTGAAGGTTTCACCGCGCTCTAAGCCTAGTTGGATATCATTACGGTCTGAAAGGGTAAGGTGTTTATGTTTTGTCATAGTAGACCTCATTTCTAACTCAAACGTCTCATACTTAATTCCACCATAAAAATCCGTTTTAGACTAATTTCCACTTTGGTTAGGCAAGTGGAAGTTACTTTGAGAAGTTACCCCAAAAGTTTGAAAAATATTGGGTTTGGCTCTTCCTAATGGTATTTTTCCCTGCTTTCCTTTATAATGGGTGTATGGATAAGAAAAAATTATTATTGATTGATGGGTCTTCTGTTGCTTTTCGGGCGTTTTTTGCGCTCTATCAACAGTTGGACCGTTTTAAGAATGCGGCTGGTTTTCATACCAATGCCATTTATGGCTTTCAGTTGATGTTAAGTCATTTATTGGAACGGATTGAGCCTAGTCATATTTTGGTGGCTTTTGATGCGGGAAAGACGACCTTCCGTACAGAGATGTATGCGGACTATAAGGGTGGTCGAGCTAAGACTCCTGATGAGTTTCGTGAGCAATTTCCTTTCATTCGTGAGTTGCTGGATCATATGGGAATTCGCCATTATGAGTTGGCTCAGTATGAGGCGGATGACATCATTGGGACGCTGGATAAGTTAGCTGAGCAGGATGGTTTTGATATTACCATTGTCAGTGGGGACAAGGACTTGATTCAGCTGACGGATGAGCATACGGTGGTTGAAATTTCCAAGAAAGGTGTGGCTGAGTTTGAGGCCTTTACGCCAGAATATCTTATGGAAAAGATGGGCATTACACCGACGCAGTTTATTGATCTCAAGGCGCTTATGGGTGATAAGTCGGATAATATCCCTGGGGTGACCAAAATCGGTGAAAAGACGGGTATCAAGCTCTTGCTGGAGCATGGCTCACTCGAGGGGATTTATGAGAATATCGATGGGATGAAGGCTTCTAAGATGAAGGAAAATCTTATCAATGATAAGGAACAGGCCTTTTTGTCTAAAACACTGGCGACCATTGATACCAAGGCACCGATTGAGATTGGTTTGAAGGATTTGGTCTATAGTGGTCCAGATGTGGAAAATCTTGGAAAATTCTACGATGAGATGGGCTTCAAACAGCTCAAGCAGGCTTTAAATGTGTCGTCAGCTGATGTGACTGAGAGTTTGGATTTTACTATTGTTAACCAAGTCAGTCAAGATATGCTGAGTGAAGAGTCTATCTTCCATTTTGAGCTTTTTGGTGAGAATTACCATACGGATGATTTGGTTGGTTTTGCTTGGTCTTGTGGAGATAAGCTCTATGCCACAGACAAGCTTGAGCTTTTGCAAGAGCCGATTTTCAAGGACTTTTTAGAAAAAACATCTCTGAGAGTTTATGACTTTAAGAAGGCTAAAGTTCTCTTGAATCGTTTTGGTGTGGATTTGCAGGCTCCTGCCTTTGATAGCCGTTTGGCTAAATACCTCCTTTCGACTGTGGAGGACAATGAAATTGCGACTATTGCTAGTCTTTATGGTCAGACTTATTTGGTCGATGATGAGACTTTCTATGGTAAGGGGGTCAAGAGAGCCATTCCTGAACGCGAGAAATTCTTGGAACACTTGGCTCGTAAGCTTGCTGTTTTGGTTGAAACAGAGCCTGTTTTGCTTGAAAAACTCAGCGAAAATGGACAATCAGAGCTTCTTTATGATATGGAGCAACCTCTGGCTTTTGTCCTTGCCAAGATGGAAATTGCTGGGATTAAGGTTAAAAAAGAGACCTTGCTTGAAATGCAGGCTGAAAATGAGCTTGTCATTGAAAAACTCACTCAAGAGATTTACGAACTGGCTGGTGAGGAGTTTAATATCAACTCGCCTAAGCAGTTGGGCGTACTTCTCTTTGAAAAATTGGGACTTCCTCTAGAATACACTAAGAAAACCAAGACAGGTTATTCGACAGCGGTGGATGTCTTGGAGCGTTTGGCTCCTATTGCTCCGATTGTTAAGAAAATCCTTGACTACCGTCAGATTGCCAAGATTCAATCCACTTATGTAATTGGCTTGCAGGACTGGATTTTGGCTGATGGCAAGATTCATACTCGCTATGTGCAGGATTTGACCCAGACTGGGCGTCTGTCTAGTGTGGATCCAAACCTGCAAAATATTCCTGTGCGTTTGGATCAAGGGCGTCTCATTCGTAAGGCTTTTGTGCCTGAGTGGGAGGATAGTGTCCTGCTCAGCTCCGACTATTCACAGATTGAATTGCGCGTTTTGGCGCATATCTCTAAGGATGAGTACTTGATTAAGGCCTTCCAAGAGGGGGCAGATATCCATACTTCGACAGCCATGCGGGTCTTTGGCATTGAGCGTCCTGAGGATGTGACTGCAAACGACCGTCGCAATGCCAAGGCGGTTAACTTTGGAGTGGTTTACGGGATTTCAGATTTTGGTTTGTCTAATAATTTAGGCATTAGCCGTAAGGAAGCCAAAGCCTATATTGATACCTACTTTGAACGCTTCCCAGGTATTAAAAACTACATGGATGAAGTAGTGCGTGAGGCGCGTGATAAGGGCTATGTGGAGACACTTTTCAAGCGTCGTCGTGAGTTGCCAGATATCAATTCGCGCAACTTCAATATTCGTGGTTTTGCCGAGCGGACAGCCATCAACTCTCCTATCCAGGGGTCGGCGGCAGATATTCTCAAGATTGCTATGATCCAGCTAGACAAGGCTCTAGTTGCAGGCGACTATCAGACCAAGATGCTTCTGCAAGTGCACGATGAAATCGTCCTTGAAGTTCCTAAATCAGAACTGGCAGAGATGAAAAAATTGGTCAAACAAACCATGGAAGAAGCCATTCAACTCAGTGTTCCCCTTATTGCAGATGAAAATGAAGGGGCAACCTGGTATGAGGCTAAATAAAAAGGGGCTAGTCCTCCTTTTTTGTAGTAGAATTATGCAAGCCTTTTCAAATTGTGCTATACTGATGAAAAAGGAGGATTTCTATGAGTCAAGAATTTATCAATCCAAGTGATGGCGTGATTCGTCAGTATCTCGCAACGAGTAAAACCCTTGCTGTTGTGGGTTTGTCAGACCGTGAGGAAACAACCAGCAATCGAGTGACTAAGGAAATGCAGGCTCGGGGTTATAAAATTATCCCAGTCAATCCCAAGGCGGCAGGTGGAGAAATCTTGGGTGAAAAGGCTTATGCTAGTCTCGCTGAGATTCCTTTTCCTGTAGATATTGTCAATGTTTACCGTCGCAGTGAATTTTTGCCAGATGTGGCGCGTGATTTTCTTAAGGCTGATGCCAAGATTTTTTGGGCACAGCTAGGACTTGAAAGTTTAGAAGCGGAAGAAATCTTGCGTGCTGGTGGATGTGATGACATCGTGATGAATCGCTGCATTAAGAGAGAACATACCCGCTTGATTGAGGAAGCATAAGAAAAAGGTAGCTGATGGGCTACCTTTTGTATTAGAAAATGCCGATAAGGGTCTGCATACCAAGACTAGTGAGGATGATGGCAATCCAGCAAATAGCTCCGAGAACAATGGATTTTCCACTGGATTTGACCATAGCTACTAAATTGGTTTTGAGACCGATAGCACTCATGGCCATGATAATAAGGAATTTAGAGAGTTGTTTGAGAGGGGTAAAGAAATTACTGGACACACCGAGAGAGGTGAGTAGTGTAGTGAGGAGAGAGGCAAGGATGAAGTAAAGGATAAAAAGTGGGAAGACTTTTTTCAGTTGCAATCCTTGCTTATTTTTTTGCTCGCGACTTTGCCAGTAGGAGAGAAAGAGAGTGATGGGGATGATAGCTAGGGTGCGCGTGAGTTTGACAATGGTTGCGGATTCGAGGGTATTAGTCTGGTAGAGACTGTCCCAGGCGCTGGCTGTGGCGGTTACAGAGGAAGTGTCATTGACCGCTGTTCCTGCAAAGAGGGCGAAGCCGTCATTGGATAGATGAAGCCAGGTGCCGAGGGTTGGAAAGATAAGTGCAGCCAAAACATTGAAGAAAAAGATAACGGAGATGGCTTGGGCTACTTCCTTTTCCTTGGCGTGGATAACAGGCGCTGTCGCTGCAATGGCAGATCCCCCACAGATAGAAGAACCCACTCCAATCAAGGTAGCCAGTTTTGTATCCAGTGCAAAGAAGCGCTGGAAGAGGTAGGCAACAATTAAGGCTATTGAAATGGTGGACAGGATGACAGGAAGTGAAGATTGTCCGACTGCGAAGACTTGAGAGATGTTGAGACCAAAACCAAGCAAGATAACGGCATACTGGAGCAATTTTTTAGAACTAAAGGTCAATCCAGCATCCAGTTGTTTATAGGGTGAGAGGAAGGGATGGAGAAGCATGCCTATGAAAATGGCAAAAACGGGCGCGCCAATCACAGGGAAGAATCCGCCCAGATACCAAGCAAGTAGTGAAATCAGAAGGCAGGCCAAGGTGCCTGCTCCATTTTTTGATAGAAATGACATAAAAACCTCCAAATAGAATCTGTTACCATTATAGACCTGTAAATAGGAAAAGTAAAATAGAAAGTGGAAAGCTATTCTATCATGTATTTTTGCGGTCGGGGGGCTTTTATAGTATAATAGAGATACGTTTTGAAAGTAGGAGGTATCTATGGACTTAACTAAGCGCTTTAATAAACAGTTAGATAAGATTCAAGTTTCGTTGATTCGTCAGTTTGACCAGGCTATTTCTGAGATTCCTGGGGTCTTACGTTTGACCTTGGGGGAACCTGATTTTACAACGCCAGATCATGTCAAGGAGGCGGCTAAGCGAGCGATTGACCAGAACCAATCCTACTATACAGGGATGAGTGGTCTGCTGACTCTACGTCAGGCAGCTAGTGACTTTGTTAAGGAAAAGTACCAACTGGACTATGCTCCTGAAAATGAAATCTTGGTTACAATTGGGGCGACAGAAGCCTTATCTGCTACTTTGACAGCTATTTTAGAAGAGGGAGACAAGGTGCTCTTGCCAGCTCCTGCTTATCCAGGTTATGAACCGATTGTCAATCTAGTTGGGGCAGAGGTTGTCGAGATTGACACGACTGAAAATGGTTTTGTCTTGACTCCTGAGATGTTGGAGAAGGCTATTTTGGAGCAAGGTGACAAGCTCAAGGCGGTTATTCTCAACTATCCAGCCAATCCGACAGGAATTACCTACAGTCGGGAGCAGTTGGAAGCTTTGGCAGACGTTTTACGCAAGTACGAAATTTTCGTTGTCTGTGATGAGGTCTACTCAGAATTGACCTATACAGGGGAAGCCCATGTGTCTCTAGGAACGATGTTGAGAGACCAGGCTATCATTATCAATGGTTTGTCTAAATCGCATGCTATGACAGGTTGGCGTTTGGGCTTGATTTTTGCTCCTGCGGTCTTCACAGCCCAGTTAATCAAGAGTCACCAGTACTTGGTCACTGCCGCAAATACCATGGCGCAACATGCTGCGGTGGAAGCCTTGACGGCTGGTAAAAACGATGCGGAACCTATGAAGAAGGAATATATCCAGCGTCGGGACTATATTATAGCTAAAATGACTGCTCTTGGTTTTGAGATTATCAAACCAGACGGTGCCTTCTATATCTTTGCTAAGATTCCAGTGGGCTACAATCAAGACTCCTTTGCCTTTCTCAAGGATTTTGCTCAGAAGAAGGCTGTTGCCTTTATCCCTGGAGCTGCCTTTGGGCGTTACGGAGAAGGCTATGTTCGCCTATCTTATGCGGCTAGCATGGAGACTATCACAGAAGCCATGAAACGTCTTGAGGAGTACATGAGAGAAGCATGATTCAGTCTATCACGAGTCAAGGTTTGGTGCTCTACAATCGCAATTTTCGGGAGGATGACAAGCTAGTCAAGATTTTTACAGAGCAGGCTGGCAAGCGCATGTTTTTTGTCAAACATGCTGGCCAGTCTAAGCTGGCGCCGGTTATTCAGCCCTTGGTGCTGGCACGATTTCTCTTGCGAATCAATGATGATGGGCTCAGTTACATTGAGGACTATCATGAGGTGATGACCTTTCCCAAGATTAATAGTGACCTCTTTGTCATGGCCTATGCGACCTATGTAGCGGCTCTTGCAGATGCTAGTTTGCAGGACAATCAGCAGGATGCTCCCTTGTTTGCTTTTTTGCAAAGGACTTTGGAGTTGATGGAAGCAGGCTTGGATTATCAGGTTTTGACCAATATTTTTGAAATTCAAATCTTGACTCGATTTGGGATCAGCCTCAATTTTAATGAGTGTGTATTCTGCCATCGGGTCGGTCAGGCTTTTGACTTTTCTTTCAAATATGGAGCCTGCCTCTGTCCAGATCATTATCATGAAGATGAGAGACGTTGCCATCTCAATCCCAATATCCCCTATCTGCTCAATCAGTTTCAAGCCATTGATTTTGAGACCTTGGAGACCATTTCGCTCAAGCCCGAAATCAAGCAAAACTTACGCCAATTTATGGATCAACTCTACGAAGAGTACGTTGGGATTCACCTAAAATCAAAGAAATTTATTGATTCCCTAGCAGACTGGGGACAATTACTAAAAGAGGAAAAGAAATGAAAAAAATCGCAGTAGATGCCATGGGAGGCGATTATGCACCCCAAGCCATCGTTGAGGGAGTCAATCAAGCCCTGGCTGACTTTTCAGATATCGAGGTTCAACTCTATGGAGATGAAGCTAAAATCAAGCAATATCTGACAGCGACAGAGCGCGTCAGCATTATCCATACGGATGAGAAGATTGATTCAGACGATGAACCTACGAGAGCTATTCGGAAGAAGAAAAACGCCAGTATGGTCTTGGCGGCCAAGGCTGTCAAAGAGGGTGAAGCAGACGCTGTCCTCTCGGCTGGGAATACAGGTGCTTTGTTGGCAGCAGGATTTTTCATCGTGGGTCGTATCAAGAATATCGATCGACCTGGGCTTATGTCGACCTTGCCGACTGTAGATGGGAAGGGTTTTGATATGCTGGATCTCGGTGCCAATGCGGAAAATACAGCCCAGCACCTCCATCAATACGCTGTCCTCGGTTCCTTTTATGCTAAAAATGTCCGTGGCATTGTGCAACCACGCGTTGGTTTGCTCAACAATGGAACAGAGAGTAGTAAGGGTGACCCCCTTCGTAAGGAAACCTATGAATTACTGGTAGCTGATGAAAGTTTGAATTTTATCGGAAACGTGGAAGCGCGTGATTTGATGAATGGCGTTGCGGATGTTGTCGTGGCAGATGGTTTCACGGGAAACGCTGTGCTCAAATCCATCGAAGGGACAGCCATGGGAATCATGGGCTTGCTCAAGACAGCTATTACAGGTGGTGGGCTTCGAGCGAAACTAGGCGCCCTCCTTCTCAAGGACAGCCTCAGAGGTTTGAAAAAACAGCTCAACTACTCAGATGTTGGTGGAGCGGTCTTGTTTGGTGTCAAGGCACCGGTTGTCAAGACTCATGGCTCAAGCGATGCCAAGGCTGTTTATAGTACAATTCGCCAGATTCGTACCATGCTAGAAACAGACGTAGTTGCCCAGACTGCGCGTGAATTTTCAGGAGAATAAAAGAGATGATAGAAAAAGAAATTTTTGACCGTATTGTGACCATTATCCAAGAGCGACAGGGAGAAGACTTTGTCGTGACAGAATCCTTGAGTCTGAAAGATGATTTGGATGCTGACTCAGTTGACTTGATGGAGTTTATCTTGACACTGGAAGATGAATTTAGTATCGAAATCAGTGACGAGGAAATTGACCAACTGCAAAGTGTAGGAGATGTGGTAGAAGTCGTCAAAAGTAAAGAATAGCAAGAAGCAACATGCAAGTCGTGTTGCTTTTTTATTGTCAGGGAAAATAAAAAATTTAGAACTTTTAGTGGGAATTACGAATAGATAGATAAGGAAGAAAAAGAGGAGTGTTTATGTATGTGACTGGTTTTTATCCATGGTTTATTAAATTATTTTTCAAATAAAATTTAATTTAGTTGTACATTTTAGAAATTTTTTTCGAATAAATAAGTGAGAGGAAAAAGAAAGGAGTCTAATTCATGTATCTACCAATTTTTTATCCGTGGTTTACTAAATTATTTTTCAAATAAAATTTAATTTAGTTGTACATTTTAGAAATTTTTTTCGAATAGATAAGTGAGAAGAAAAAAGAAAGGAATAAAATAATGAAAGAACATTACTATGGATTTGTTGAGCTAACTTCGGAAGAATTGACCGATATTCAAGGTGGAGAAAATTGGGCGAAGACCCTTGTAGATTGGTACATTGGATTTCGTAGAGGTTTTGGTTTTTAGGAGGATAAGCGATGAATGAAATGAATGATAAGTATACTATTGAAGTATTAAAGGAAAGCGACCTAGCCTTGCTGGTGGGTGGTAGCAAGGAAAGCTATCAACGGGGTTTAAATACAGGTCTATGGTTCCGTCGTGCATTATTTGGATTCTAAGATAATATTTAGAGAGTAAAGATTATCTATAACAACGAATAGAATATATGAAAAAGGAAAGACAAAAAACTACCTTTTTCAATTGTTAATAATCAAAAAAGGAGAATAAGATGGAAAAATTTAAAAATATGGAAGATAGTTTTCATGTAATGAGTCATGAGGAAATGGCCAATGTAGAAGGAGGCTTGCTAATTGGTCTGGTAGTAGTTGGAGGAGTCGCAATTGCAGGAACGTTTTTATTGGGTGCGGTAGATGGTGCTTCAGGAGCACATGCTAAGCGTCGTGGACGTTAACAGGGAAGGAAGAGCGCTGATGGAACGCATGATAGAAAGTTGGATTACTAGGGTAGAGAATTTTTACAGTTTGCAGTCAATTCCTGTAAAAGTATTAATTTTCATAGTTGGAGTAGTTGGGGTTTATGCTTTAGGGACATTAATTTTAGGTCCTATTTATTGGGCAGGCCAGAAGTTTGGCGAAACAATTTACAATTATTTGTTTTAATAAAAAATTCGAATAGATAAGTAAAAGGGAAAAAGAAAGGAGTCTAATTCATGTATCTACCAATTTTTTATTCGTGGTTTACTAAATTATTTTTCAAATAAATTTAATTAGTTGTTCATTTTCGAAATTTTTTTCGAATAGATAAGTAAGAGGAAAAGGAAAGGAGTCTGGTTTATGTATCTACCGATTTTCTATTCATGGTACATTAAATTATTTTTTAAATAAAATTTAATTTAGTTGTACATTTTCGAATTCTTTTTCGAATAAATAAGTAATAAGAAAAGGAAGGAGATTAGAAATGATTATTTCAGTTATTTATCCAATCTGGCTATTTAAGTGGCTTAGAGGATAAACATTAAACATATAAAAACATATACAAATTGAGGAGAAAAAAGATGACAAATTTTGACAAAATGGAACAGAACTTTGTAGCTCTTACAGAAGAAGAGTTGATGAATGTGGATGGGGGAGCAATTCCTCTTGTAGCTTGGGTAATCGCTAATCCTGTGACGGCAGCCAAAATTGCTGGTGGAGTTGCTGCAGTGGGAATTGCAGGTTATCATTATGTGACAGGTAAGTGGTAAAAATTAAAGGAGAAATTGCTATGGAAAAATCTATTTTAAAATTTGAAAAAATGACTAATACAGACTTGCAGGAAATTCAAGGGGGAGCATTACCTCTCCTTATCCCTATTGCCGCTGGTTTTGTTAAAGGATTTGTATATACTGGTGGAGCTATTCTGACAACTCGAGCACTCTTGTCAGGTAATTAGGAGTTTCTTATGAAACAATTCTTATTAGGTTTTGCTGAGGGTTATTTTATCGTATCGCTCATAATCTACATCGCAACGTATTTGATTTTGAGAAATCCAATCAATACCCTATTTTATCCAGAAATTTACCCCGTTTTATTTGGACTCTTTTATCTAGGATATAAGGCCAATAAAAAGCGAGTAGAGTAAACAGTTAAGAATGACTTGTTAGTCTGCGCTGAAAATAGCTAGGCTAGGATCTCAGAATGCATCACATTGGAGTTTAATATGAAATTCGTTAAATCAGTATTGAAAGTTTTGCCTGAAATCATGGTATTACTTAGTTCAATGTCTTATATCATCATCAGATTAGTAGCTGACATAAATAAAGTATCTTTACCTACTTGGTTTGATAATTTTAATATACCCACGGTTGCATTATTTATGATGGTCTTCATTCTTTTATACAGAAGTAAAGAAAAAAAGAATAGATAGATTTGAAGCGGTAGACGCTCTATAGGGAATAGGTGTCTTATAGTAACGAATCAAAAAAGGAGTAACTATGAATCGTAATTTAGAACGGTGTTATCTATTCTGACTATGAATAGATCATACCATAGGTGGCTTAGAAATAGCAGGGACATTAAAAATTGAAGTAACTTTAAATAGGATGTCGTAAAGGTTACTATCAATGATTTATTTGTCCCAAGCTTGTCTAGGGTGTCAGAAAAAAATCATTTTCCTTTCAATAGCATATTTTTAGTAGGTAGGACGTTTGTTCTGCCTATTTTTTGCCAAAAAGTTCAGTTGAGGTGTTTATTTATATCGTTTGAAGTTTATTTGTATTGTTGTTCGTGCTTTTTTGATAAAATAGTTATAGAAATTAGGAAAGTTGAAGAAAAGGAATGAAGAAGGTTTTAAGATATTTTTTAGTATTTGTTTTTCTATTTTTGATGAATATTTTCATCTTTAAGATACTAGCAACTATGGGATTTCAGCTGACAATGAGTGAAAAGAGTTATATTGTACCACCGCTGTTTTCGATTATAGTTTTATATATGATTGACAAAAGAATTAGGAAGAAAAAGAAATAAATATATATTTTAAGTAGAACGCTTGTTCTGCCTATTTTTTTATCTCAAAAGTGCAGTTGGGAGGGAGATAGGCGCATTTGGGGAGGAAGTCCAGTTTTTGTTTGGTGTTTGGGGTAAGATAGTTATTATCAGATGAGTTTAGGAAAGAGGAGATGAATATGAAATTTGGGAAACGTCACTATCGTCCGCAAGTGGATCAGATGGACTGCGGTGTAGCTTCATTAGCCATGGTTTTTGGCTACTATGGTAGTTATTATTCTTTGGCACACTTACGAGAATTGGCCAAGACGACCATGGATGGGACAACGGCTTTGGGCTTGGTCAAGGTGGCAGAGGAAATTGGTTTTGAGACGCGAGCAATTAAGGCGGATATGACGCTCTTTGATTTGCCAGATTTGACTTTTCCTTTTGTTGCCCATGTGCTTAAGGAAGGGAAATTGCTCCACTACTATGTGGTGACTGGTCAGGATAAGGATAGCATTCATATTGCCGATCCAGATCCCGGGGTGAAGTTGACTAAACTGCCACGTGAGCGTTTTGCGGAAGAATGGACAGGAGTGACTCTTTTTATGGCACCTAGTCCAGACTACAAGCCTCATAAGGATCAAAAGAATGGCCTGCTCTCTTTCATACCTATATTAGTGAAGCAGCGTGGCTTGATTGCCAATATCGTTTTGGCAACACTCTTGGTAACCTTGATTAACATTGTGGGTTCTTATTATCTGCAGTCTATCATTGACACCTATGTGCCAGATCAGATGCGTTCGACGCTGGGGATTATTTCTATTGGGTTGGTCATCGTCTATATTCTCCAGCAAATCTTGTCTTATGCTCAGGAGTATCTCTTGCTTGTTTTGGGGCAACGTTTGTCGATTGATGTGATTTTGTCCTACATCAAGCATGTTTTTCACCTGCCTATGTCCTTCTTTGCGACACGCAGGACAGGGGAAATCGTGTCTCGTTTCACGGATGCTAACAGTATCATCGATGCGCTGGCTTCGACCATTCTTTCGATTTTCCTAGATGTGTCAACGGTTGTCATTATTTCTCTTGTTTTATTTTCACAAAATACCAATCTCTTTTTCATGACTTTATTGGCGCTTCCTATCTATACAGTGATTATCTTTGCCTTTATGAAGCCGTTTGAAAAGATGAATCGGGATACCATGGAAGCCAATGCGGTTCTGTCTTCGTCTATCATTGAGGACATCAACGGTATTGAGACTATCAAGTCCTTGACCAGTGAAAGTTCACGTTACCAAAAGATTGACAAGGAATTTGTGGATTATCTGAAAAAATCCTTTACCTATAGTCGAGCAGAGAGTCAGCAAAAGGCTCTGAAAAAAGTTGCCCATCTCTTGCTCAATGTCGGCATTCTCTGGATGGGAGCTGTTCTGGTCATGGATGGCAAGATGAGTTTGGGGCAGTTGATTACCTATAATACCTTGCTTGTTTACTTTACCAATCCTTTGGAAAATATCATCAACCTGCAAACCAAGCTTCAGACAGCGCAGGTTGCCAATAACCGTCTGAATGAGGTTTATCTGGTAGCTTCGGAGTTTGAGGAGAAGAAAACGGTTGAGGATTTGAGCTTGATGAAGGGAGAGATGACTTTCAAGCAGGTTTCCTATAAGTATGGCTATGGTCGAGACGTCTTGTCGGATATCAATTTGACCATTCCCCAAGGTTCTAAGGTGGCTTTTGTGGGAATTTCAGGCTCAGGTAAGACGACCTTGGCTAAGATGATGGTTAATTTTTACGACCCAAGTCAGGGAGAGATTAGTCTGGGTGGTGTCAATCTCAATCAGATTGATAAAAAGGCTCTGCGTCAGTATATCAACTATCTGCCTCAACAGCCCTATGTCTTTAACGGAACGATTTTGGAGAATCTTCTCCTTGGAGCCAAGGAGGGGACGACTCAGGAGGATATCTTACGGGCGGTCGAATTGGCAGAGATTCGGGAGGATATTGAGCGCATGCCACTGAATTACCAGACGGAATTGACTTCGGATGGGGCAGGGATTTCAGGTGGACAACGTCAAAGAATCGCTCTGGCGCGTGCGCTCTTGACAGATGCGCCTGTCTTGATTTTGGATGAGGCGACCAGCAGTTTGGATATTTTGACAGAGAAGCGGATTGTTGATAATCTCATGGCTTTAGATAAGACCTTGATTTTCATCGCCCACCGCTTGACCATTGCTGAGCGGACAGAGAAGGTGGTTGTCTTGGATCAGGGCAAGATTGTTGAAGAAGGAAATCATGCCGATTTGCTTGCACAGGGTGGCTTTTACGCCCATTTGGTGAATAGCTAGAAAGAGGAGAGGATGAAACCAGAATTTTTAGAAAGTGCGGAGTTTTATAATCGTCGTTACCATAATTTTTCCAGTCGGGTGATTGTACCCATGTCCCTTCTGCTCGTGTTTTTACTTGGATTTGCAACTTTGGCAGAGAAGGAGATGAGTTTGTCAACTAGAGCTACTGTGGAGCCTAGTCGTATCCTCGCCAATATCCAGTCAACTAGCAACAATCGCATTCTTGTCAATCATTTGGAAGAAAATAAGCTAGTTAAAAAGGGAGAACTGTTGGTTCAATACCAAGAAGGAGCAGAAGGTGTTCAAGCGGAGTCTTATGCCAGTCAGTTGGACATGCTAAAGGACCAAAAAAAGCAATTGGAGTATTTGCAAAAGAGCCTACAAGAAGGGACGGATTACTTTCCAGAGGAGGATAAGTTTGGCTACCAAGCCACCTTTCGCGACTACATCAGTCAAGCAGGTAGTCTTAGGGCTAGTACATCGCAACAAAATGAGACCATCGCGTCCCAGAATGCAGCAGCTAGTCAGACTCAAGCCGAAATCGGAAACCTCATCAGTCAAACAGAGGCTAAAATTCGCGATTACCAGACAGCTAAGTCAGCTATTGAAACAGGCGCTTCCTTGGCCAGTCAGAATCTAGCTTACTCTCTCTACCAGTCCTACAAGTCTCAGGGCGAGGAAAATCCGCAAGCTAAGGCTCAGGCAGTGGCGCAGGTTGAAGCGCAGCTTTCTCAGTTAGAATCTAGTCTTGCTACTTACCGTGTCCAGTATGCAGGTTCAGGTACCCAGCAAGCCTATGCGTCAGGCTTAAGCAGTCAATTGGAATCCCTCAAATCACAACATTTGGCAAAGGTTGGTCAGGAATTGACCCTTCTAGACCAGAAAATCTTGGAGGTGGAGTCAGGTAAGAAGGTACAGGGAAATCTTTTAGACAAGGGGAAAATTACGGCCAGTGAGGATGGGGTGCTTCACCTTAATCCTGAGACCAGTGATTCTAGCATGGTAGCAGAAGGTGCCCTACTAGCCCAACTCTATCCGTCCTTGGAAAAAGAAGGGAAAGCCAAACTTACAGCTTATCTAAGTTCAAAGGATGTAGCAAGAGTCAAGGTCGGGGATTCTGTTCGTTATACGACGACTCATGATGCCAAGAATCAAATTTTCCTAGATTCGACTATTACAAGTATTGATACGACAGCTACCAAGACTGAAAAAGGTAATTTCTTTAAAATCGAGGCGGAGACTAATCTAACTTCTGAGCAGGCTGAAAAAATTCGGTACGGGGTGGAGGGTCGCTTGCAGATGATTACTGGCAAGAAAAGTTATCTACGTTATTATTTGGATCAATTTTTGAATAAAGACTAATGTTCGTGTTTTTAGAGTTAAATGATTTTAAAACTGTGAGAAAGATACTTCTTGCAGTTTTTTCTTTATGATTTTCGAGGTTACTACACCATTTATTCGGTTAAATTCTTGTAATTTTAGGTTTTTTATGGTAGAATGTGCTCAAGTAATACGAAAGGCGAACTTTAAAATGTCAAAACAATTGATCTATTCGGGAAAAGCTAAAGATATCTATACAACTGAGGATGAAAATCTTATTATTTCGACTTACAAGGATCAGGCGACTGCTTTCAACGGTGTTAAGAAGGAGCAGATTGCGGGTAAGGGAGTGTTGAATAATCAGATTTCATCTTTTATTTTTGAGAAATTAAATGCGGCTGGCGTAGCGACTCACTTTGTGGAGAAAATTTCGGACACGGAACAGCTCAATAAAAAGGTTGAGATTATTCCGCTGGAAGTCGTGCTCCGCAACTACACGGCTGGTTCCTTTTCAAAACGTTTTGGTGTGGATGAAGGAATCGCCTTGGAGACTCCGATTGTCGAATTTTACTACAAAAATGATGATTTGGATGATCCATTCATCAATGATGAGCATGTGAAATTCCTACAGATTGCGGATGAGCAGCAGATTGCTTACTTAAAGGAAGAAACGCGTCGTATCAATGAGCTCTTGAAAGTCTGGTTTGCTGAGATTGGTCTCAAATTGATTGACTTTAAGCTAGAATTCGGTTTTGACAAAGATGGCAAGATTATCTTAGCGGACGAATTTTCACCAGATAACTGCCGTTTGTGGGATGCAGATGGCAACCACATGGATAAGGATGTTTTCCGTAGAGGATTGGGTGAATTGACAGATGTTTACGAGATTGTCTGGGAAAAGTTGCAGGGATTGAAATAACAACCTAGAAGTCGTTTGGGAATATTGCAAGAGCTGAAATAAAGGAATAAGAATTGATGGATAAACGTATTTTTGTTGAGAAAAAGGCTGATTTTCAGGTCAAGTCAGAGAGTTTGGTTAGAGAACTCCAGCACAACTTGGGACTTTCAAGCTTGAAAAGTATTCGCATCGTGCAAGTGTATGATGTCTTTAACTTGGCAGAGGACCTGTTTGCACCTGCAGAGAAACACATCTTCTCTGAGCAGGTGACAGATCATGTCTTGGACGAAGCGGCTGTGCAGGCGGATCTGGCTAACTATGCTTTCTTTGCCATTGAAAGCCTGCCAGGGCAGTTTGACCAGCGTGCAACATCTTCGCAGGAAGCCTTGCTTTTACTAGGAAGTTCGAATGATGTAACGGTTAATACAGCCCAACTTTACTTGGTGAATAAAGATATTGATGCGACTGAGTTGGAAGCGGTCAAGAACTATCTGCTCAACCCAGTTGATTCTCGTTTCAAGGACATCACGGTAGGAATTGCCAAGCAGGAGTTTTCAGAGTCAGACAAAACCATTCCGAGATTGACTTTCTTTGAAAGCTATACAGCAGAAGATTTTGCCCGCTACAAGGCTGAGCAAGGGATGGCTATGGAAGTGGATGATTTGCTCTTTATCCAAGACTACTTCAAGTCAATCGGGCGCGTGCCAACTGAGACTGAACTCAAGGTTTTGGACACTTACTGGTCTGACCACTGCCGTCACACGACTTTTGAGACAGAGTTGAAACACAT
This sequence comes from Streptococcus oralis subsp. dentisani, assembly GCF_002860905.1. Classification (GTDB taxonomy): domain Bacteria; phylum Bacillota; class Bacilli; order Lactobacillales; family Streptococcaceae; genus Streptococcus; species Streptococcus oralis_BA. The sequence continues at coordinate 26,971 of NZ_PKIG01000008.1, forward strand.
CGACTTTTCAGCTTCTAAATTTCAAAAGCAATTGCAGTCAACCTATGACAAGTATATTGCCATGCGTGATGAGTTGGGGCGCTCTGAAAAACCGCAAACCTTGATGGATATGGCGACTATTTTCGGTCGTTATGAGCGTGCTAATGGACGTTTGGACGACATGGAAGTGTCTGATGAAATAAACGCCTGCTCAGTAGAAATCGAAGTGGACGTTGATGGTATCAAGGAACCTTGGCTCCTCATGTTTAAAAATGAAACCCACAACCACCCAACTGAGATTGAGCCATTTGGTGGGGCTGCTACCTGTATCGGTGGAGCCATTCGTGATCCATTATCAGGTCGATCATATGTTTACCAAGCTATGCGTATCTCAGGTGCGGGTGATATTACAGCACCGATTTCGGAAACTCGTGCTGGTAAATTGCCACAACAGGTTATTTCTAAAACAGCTGCTCACGGTTATTCTTCATATGGTAACCAGATTGGGCTTGCGACGACCTACGTTCGTGAGTATTTCCATCCAGGCTTTGTAGCTAAACGCATGGAGCTTGGTGCTGTTGTCGGAGCGGCTCCTAAGGGCAATGTTGTCCGTGAAAAACCGGAAGCGGGTGATGTCATTATCCTCCTTGGAGGTAAGACTGGACGTGATGGTGTCGGTGGTGCGACGGGCTCTTCTAAGGTTCAAACAGTTGAGTCAGTTGAGACTGCTGGTGCTGAGGTTCAAAAAGGGAATGCTATCGAAGAACGCAAGATTCAACGCCTTTTCCGTAATGGCAATGTCACTCGTCTTATCAAGAAATCCAACGACTTTGGTGCTGGTGGTGTCTGTGTAGCCATCGGTGAATTGGCAGACGGTCTTGAAATCAATCTCAATAAGGTGCCTCTTAAATATCAAGGCTTGAATGGTACCGAAATTGCCATATCTGAATCACAAGAACGGATGGCAGTCGTGGTACGTCCTGAAGACGTAGATGCCTTTGTTGAAGAATGTAACAAAGAAAATATTGACGCTGTTGTCGTGGCGACAGTGACGGAAAAACCAAATCTAGTTATGCACTGGAATGGCGAAACGATTGTAGACTTGGAACGCCGTTTCCTTGATACCAATGGTGTGCGCGTGGTCGTTGATGCTAAAGTTGTGGACAAAGATGTCAAGCTTCCAGAAGAACGTCAAACATCTGCTAACACACTTGAAGTTGATACCCTTGCGGTTCTATCTGATTTGAATCATGCGAGTCAAAAAGGATTACAGACCATCTTTGACTGTTCGGTCGGTCGTTCAACGGTCAACAACCCACTTGGCGGTCGCTACCAACTCACACCAACTGAGTCTTCTGTACAGAAATTGCCAGTTCAACATGGTGTAACTCACACTGCATCAGTCATGGCTCAAGGTTTCAACCCTTATCTAGCAGAATGGTCTCCATACCACGGTGCTGCCTATGCGGTGATCGAAGCAACTGCTCGTCTAGTAGCTGCTGGTGCCAACTGGTCTAAGGCTCGTTTCTCTTACCAAGAGTATTTCGAACGAATGGATAAACAAGCTGAGCGTTTTGGTCAGCCAGTAGCAGCTCTTCTTGGATCTATTGAAGCACAAATCCAACTTGGTTTGCCATCTATCGGTGGTAAGGACTCTATGTCTGGTACTTTTGAAGAATTGACAGTGCCGCCAACCTTGGTTGCCTTTGGGGTAACGACGGCAGATAGCCGTAAGGTGCTTTCTCCTGAGTTCAAAACTACTGGGGAAAACATCTACTACATCCCAGGACAAGTCCTCTCAGCAGAAATTGATTTTGACTTGATTAAGTCTAACTTTGCTCAGTTTGAAGCCCTTCAAAAGGCTCACAAAGTAACATCTGCATCGGCTGTCAAATACGGCGGTGTGGTTGAAAGTTTGGCTCTTGCTACCTTTGGAAATCATATCGGTGCAGAGGTGACCTTGTCTGAACTTGAAAGTTCTTTGACAGCACAATTAGGTGGATTTGTCTTCACATCTCCTGAAGAAATTGCAGGAGTAGAGAAAATCGGTCAAACAAGTGCAGACTTTACACTTCTTGTCAACGGTGTGAATCTAGATGGACACAAGCTTGACGATGCCTTCCAAGGAAAATTGGAAGAAGTTTACCCAACAGAATTTGCACAAGCCAAAGAACTAGCTGAAGTACCAGCTGTGGTATCAGATGTTGTGATTAAAGCAAAAGAAAAGGTTGAAAAACCTGTGGTTTACATCCCAGTCTTCCCAGGCACCAACTCGGAATATGACTCAGCCAAGGCCTTCGAAAAAGAAGGTGCAGAGGTTAACTTGGTACCATTCGTGACCTTGAATGAAGAGGCTATTGTCAAGTCAGTTGAAACTATGGTTGACAACATCGGCAAAGCTAACATCCTCTTCTTTGCAGGTGGTTTCTCAGCTGCGGACGAGCCAGATGGTTCAGCTAAGTTTATTGTCAACATCCTGCTTAATGAAAAAGTGCGTGTGGCTATTGATAGCTTTATCGCTCGAGGTGGTTTAATTATTGGTATCTGTAATGGATTCCAAGCCCTCGTCAAATCAGGTCTTCTTCCATACGGGAACTTCGAAGATGCCAGCAGTACTAGTCCAACCCTCTTCTACAATGATGCCAACCAACACGTGGCCAAGATGGTGGAAACCCGTATTGCGAATACCAACTCGCCATGGTTAGCTGGGGTGCAAGTGGGCGATATCCACGCTATTCCTGTTTCACACGGTGAAGGGAAGTTTGTCGTGACGGCTGAGGAATTCGCTGAACTCCGTGACAATGGTCAAATCTTTAGCCAATACGTTGACTTTGACGGCAAACCAAGTATGGATTCTAAGTACAATCCAAATGGTTCTATCCATGCCATCGAAGGAATTAGCAGCAAGAACGGCCAAATCATCGGTAAGATGGGGCACTCAGAACGTTATGAAGACGGTCTTTTCCAAAATATCCCAGGCAATAAAGACCAGCACCTGTTCGCATCGGCGGTTAAATACTTTACTGGAAAATAAGACTTGCAGATTTTCTAATAGATAGTATCAGCAATGTAAAAGTCATGTAGATTTAGCTCTTGGTGCTACACAAATAAAAATTAGGTATATAAAATGACATACGAAGTAAAATCTCTTAATGAAGAATGTGGTGTTTTCGGTATCTGGGGACATCCAGATGCTGCTAAGTTGACCTATTTTGGTCTCCATAGTCTTCAGCACCGTGGTCAGGAGGGGGCAGGAATCCTCTCCAATGATCAGGGGCAATTGAAGCGCCATCGTGACATGGGGCTTTTATCAGAAGTGTTCAGAAATCCTGCTAATTTGGATAAATTAACTGGAACTGGTGCAATTGGTCATGTGCGTTACGCGACTGCTGGCGAAGCTTCTGTAGATAACATCCAGCCCTTCCTCTTCCGTTTTCACGATATGCAGTTTGGCTTGGCTCATAATGGAAATCTGACCAATGCAGCCTCTCTCAAGAAAGAACTGGAACAAAGAGGCGCGATTTTCAGCGCGACTTCGGACTCGGAAATCTTGGCTCATCTCATTCGTCGCAGTCATAATCCTAGCCTGATGGGCAAAATCAAGGAAGCGCTCAGTCTTGTCAAAGGTGGTTTTGCCTATATCTTGCTGTTTGAGGATAAGTTAATTGCGGCTCTTGACCCCAATGGTTTCCGTCCCCTTTCTATCGGGAAAATGGCCAACGGAGCGGTGGTGATTTCCTCTGAAACCTGTGCTTTTGAGGTCATTGGTGCTGAATGGATTCGTGATTTGAAGCCAGGTGAGATTGTGATCATTGATGACAAGGGCATCCAGTATGATAGCTATACGGATGATACTCAGTTAGCAATCTGTTCTATGGAGTATATTTATTTTGCTCGCCCTGATTCTAATATCCACGGTGTCAATGTCCATACGGCTCGCAAACGTATGGGTGCCCAATTGGCGCGTGAATTCAAGCATGAGGCGGATATCGTGGTCGGTGTGCCCAATTCTTCCCTCAGCGCGGCTATGGGATTTGCGGAAGAATCTGGTTTGCCAAATGAAATGGGCCTCATCAAGAATCAATACACCCAACGCACCTTTATCCAACCGACTCAAGAATTGCGGGAGCAAGGGGTGCGGATGAAACTCTCTGCTGTTTCAGGCGTTGTAAAAGGCAAGCGTGTGGTTATGATTGATGACTCTATTGTACGTGGAACAACCTCTCGTCGGATTGTTCAACTCTTGAAAGAAGCGGGTGCGACTGAGGTTCACGTTGCTATTGGTAGTCCAGCGCTAGCTTATCCATGTTTCTACGGGATTGATATCCAAACCCGTCAGGAGCTGATTGCGGCCAATCATACGGTTGAAGAAACGCGTCAAATCATTGGTGCGGACAGTCTGACCTATCTGTCTGTTGAAGGTTTGATTGACTCAATTGGGATCGAAACAGATGCGCCAAATGGCGGTCTCTGTGTCGCTTATTTTGATGGTGATTACCCAACGCCTCTCTACGACTATGAAGAAGACTATCGTAGAAGTTTGGAAGAAAAGACCAGTTTTTACAAATAGACAATAGATTCTCCATTAAAGGAAAGGAAGAGGAGACAAAATGACAAATAAAAATGCTTATGCTCCACGTCTCACTACTGACTAAAAGCTAAAGCATTTGTCAGTAGACGCTTTCTCCTGTGGGACAAAGCTAGAACCCTGACTAGTATTTTTATACTCTTCGAAAATCAAATTCAAACCACGTCAGCTTCACCTTGCCGTACCCAAGTACAGCCTGCGGCTAGCTTCCTAGTTTGCTCTTTGATTTTCATTGAGTATTAGATAAAATAATTGTTTATCTAAAAATACGTCACAATCTTTCTCAAAGAAAAGGAACATAAAAATGGCAAATAAAAATGCGTACGCTCAATCTGGTGTGGATGTTGAAGCGGGTTATGAAGTTGTTGAACGGATTAAAAAGCACGTGGCTCGTACGGAGCGTGAAGGTGTCATGGGAGCTCTGGGTGGCTTTGGTGGTATGTTTGACCTTTCAAAGACTGGGGTTAAAGAACCCGTCTTGATTTCAGGGACTGACGGTGTCGGAACCAAGCTCATGTTGGCTATCAAATACGACAAGCACGATACTATCGGTCAGGACTGTGTAGCCATGTGTGTCAATGATATCATCGCTGCGGGTGCGGAACCCCTCTATTTCCTTGACTACGTAGCGACAGGGAAGAATGAACCAGCTAAGCTAGAACAAGTTGTCGCTGGTGTGGCAGAAGGTTGTGTGCAGGCAGGCGCTGCCCTCATTGGTGGGGAAACGGCTGAAATGCCTGGCATGTACGGCGAAGATGACTATGACTTGGCTGGTTTTGCGGTCGGTGTGGCTGAAAAATCTCAAATCATTGACGGCTCAAAAGTATCAGAAGGAGATGTTCTTCTCGGACTTGCTTCAAGTGGGATTCATTCCAATGGTTACTCTCTCGTCCGTCGTGTCTTTGCGGATTACACAGGTGAGGAAATCTTGCCAGAATTGGAAGGTAAGCAACTCAAGGAAGTCCTTCTTGAGCCAACTCGTATCTATGTCAAGGCTGTCTTACCACTTATCAAGGAAGAGTTGGTCAATGGCATTGCCCACATTACAGGTGGCGGTTTTATCGAAAATGTCCCTCGTATGTTTGTAGCTGACTTGGCTGCTGAGATTGAAGAAGACAAGGTTCCCGTGCTTCCAATTTTCAAAGCTCTTGAAAAATATGGTAAAATCAAACATGAAGAAATGTTTGAAATCTTCAATATGGGTGTGGGACTTATGCTGGCAGTTAGCCCTGAAAATGTAAGTCGTGTCAAGGAATTGTTGGATGAACCAGTCTATGAAATCGGTCGTATCGTCAAGAAAGAAAACGAAAGTGTCATCATCAAATGAAAAAAATAGCGATTTTTGCCTCTGGTAATGGCTCAAATTTTCAGGTGATAGCGGAACAATTTCCAGTAGAGTTTGTCTTTTCAGACCATCGTGACGCCTATGTGCTCGAACGTGCAGACAAGCTCGGCGTTCTGTCCTATGCTTTTGAACTCAAGGAGTTTGAGAGCAAGGCAGACTACGAAGCAGCCATTGTCGAACTCTTGGAAGAACATCAGATTGACTTGGTTTGCCTAGCAGGCTACATGAAAATCGTTGGGCCAACCTTATTGGCGGCTTATGAAGGTCGAATCATCAATATCCATCCAGCTTACCTGCCAGAATTTCCAGGAGCTCATGGGATTGAGGATGCTTGGAATGCTGGCGTTGCTGAGAGTGGTGTGACCATTCACTGGGTGGATTCCGGTGTGGATACTGGAAAGGTTATCAAACAAGTCCGTGTACCGCGACTAGCTGATGATACGATTGACAGTTTTGAAACTCGGATTCATGAGGCAGAGTACAAGTTGTATCCAGAGGTTCTGGATAGTTTGGGAGTAGGGAGAGGATAAGAAGTAAATCAAATTTTGATTGTGCAATTTTGCTAGGAGAAAAAATGATTGAGATAAAATTAGTAGATGAGAGCAGTTTTCAGGCAGTGCTGGATTTGAAAATATCTGAAGCTGATGAACGAGCACGTTTCGTGTCTCCAAATGTACGCTCTTTAGCTGACGCATGGCTCTACCGAGAGAATGGGGATGTGTTTCCAATGGCAATTTATTGGAATGAGCTTGTAGTTGGTTTTCTCCTGTTGGAAATAGATAAGGATGAAGCGGAATACTTTATCTGGCGGATAATGATTGGCCAGCAGTACCAAGGAAGAGGTTATGGACGAAAAGCCGTGGAAGTTCTGATCAAAAAGGCTCAGATGGATAGCGATTGCAATCATATTATCGCAGATTATGTGGTTGGAAATGAAAAAATGAAGCACCTGTTGACTAGTTTGGGTTTTCAGGAAACAGGATTTATAGAAGAAAATAATGAAGTCGCTATGCGCTTGGACCTAAAGAAAGAGGAATATAATGACTAAACGCGCCTTAATCAGCGTCTCAGATAAAGCGGGCATTGTTGAATTGGCCCAAGAGCTCAAAAAACTGGGTTGGGAGATTATCTCGACGGGTGGGACCAAGGTTGTCCTTGACAATGCTGGGGTGGAGACCATTGACATTGATGATTCATATGATATCTTTGATTCAAAATTGGAGTCAGTGCTTGTTGAAGACGGCTTCAAACGGAGGTATCGGGTGTGGACACTGGTAAGATTATCAAACAAGTCCGTGTGCCACGGTTAGCTGATGATACGATTGACAGTTTTGAAGCTCGCATCCATGAGGCAGAGTATAAGTTGTATCCAGAAGTAGTGAAGGCTCTATTTACAGATTGACTTTTTGATGATTCATATGATATCTTTGATTCAAAATTGGAGTCAGTGCTTGTTGAAGACGGCTTCAAACGGAGGTATTTGTAATGTTAGAATCTAAAAAAACAACTCGATATGTATTTTATGTCTATCTGATGTTATTAACTTGGGGAATCTTATTTAAGTTTGAAACTAATCCTGAATTTATAGCATTTTTCTTAGCTCCAAGGTACATCAATTGGATTCCATTTTCAGAACCACTAATAGTAGATGGAAAAATTGTTTTTGCTGAAATGTTATTTAATCTGATTTCCTTTATTCCATTAGGTGTTTGTTTCCCTCTGATAAAAACTAATTTATCTAGTTTAAGAATAGTCGGGACAGGTTTCTTGATTAGTCTATTGTTTGAGTGCTTACAGTATATTTTAGCAATAGGTATAACAGATATAACGGATTTGACTTTAAATACGCTAGGTGTTTGTGTAGGCTTACTGATTTATCAAATTTTTATAAGAGTGTTCAAATCACAGACTAGAAAATGGGTCAATATCTTAGGTATGCTTAGCCTTGGTTTTGCTTATCTTGTTTTACTGTTACTGCATTTAATTGGTGTTTAACTAATGATTAAAAAGGAGAATATAATGACTAAACGCGCCTTAATCAGCGTCTCAGATAAAGCGGGCATTGTTGAATTTGCCCAAGAACTCAAAAAACTTGGTTGGGATATTATATCGACAGGTGGAACCAAGGTTGCCCTTGATAATGCTGGGGTGAAGACTATTTCCATCGATGATGTGACTGGTTTTCCAGAAATGATGGATGGTCGTGTTAAGACCCTTCATCCAAATATCCACGGGGGTCTCCTCGCTCGTCGTGATTTGGATAGCCACTTGGAAGCAGCCAAGGAGAACCAAATTGAGCTTATCGACCTTGTAGTGGTCAACCTTTATCCTTTCAAGGAAACGATCCTCAAACCAGACGTGACTTACGCTGATGCAGTTGAAAACATTGATATCGGTGGGCCATCTATGCTTCGCTCGGCAGCGAAGAATCATGCCAGCGTAACAGTTGTGGTAGACCCTGCTGACTATACTGTGGTGCTTGATGAATTGTCAGCCACAGGTGAAACTACTTATGAAACTCGCCAACGTTTGGCAGCCAAAGTTTTCCGTCACACAGCGGCTTATGACGCCTTGATTGCAGAGTATTTCACAGCTCAAGTGGGTGAAAGCAAACCTGAAAAGCTCACTTTAACCTATGATCTCAAACAAGCTATGCGTTACGGTGAGAACCCTCAACAAGACGCGGATTTCTACCAAAAAGCTTTGCCAACAGACTACTCGATTGCTTCGGCTAAACAGCTCAATGGGAAAGAATTGTCATTCAATAATATCCGTGACGCTGATGCGGCCATTCGTATCATCCGTGACTTTAAAGACCGTCCAACCGTTGTGGCTCTCAAACACATGAACCCATGTGGAATCGGTCAGGCTGATGACATCGAGACTGCTTGGGACTACGCTTATGAGTCTGACCCAGTGTCTATCTTTGGTGGTATCGTTGTTCTTAACCGTGAGGTGGGTGCTACGACAGCTGAGAAGATGCATGGTGTATTCCTTGAAATCATCATTGCACCAAGCTATACGGATGAAGCGCTAGCTATTTTGACCAACAAAAAGAAAAACTTGCGTATCCTTGCCTTGCCATTTGATGCTCAAGAGGCCAGTGAAGTGGAAGCAGAATACACAGGTGTAGTTGGTGGACTTCTGGTGCAAAACCAAGACGTGGTCAAAGAAAGTCCAGCTGACTGGCAAGTGGTGACCAAACGCCAGCCAACTGAGACAGAAGCGACAGCTCTTGAGTTTGCTTGGAAGGCTATTAAATACGTCAAATCAAACGGAATTATCGTGACCAACGACCACATGACACTTGGTGTTGGTCCAGGTCAAACTAACCGTGTGGCTTCAGTCCGTATTGCCATTGACCAAGCTAAAGACCGTCTTGACGGTGCTGTGCTTGCTTCTGATGCATTCTTCCCATTTGCGGATAATGTGGAAGAAATCGCTAAAGCAGGTATCAAAGCCATCATCCAACCAGGTGGATCCGTCCGTGACCAAGAGTCTATCGAAGCTGCTGATAAGTACGGCTTGACTATGGTCTTCACAGGCGTGAGACATTTTAGACATTAAGAACGTTAAAGGGAAGAAAACAGTTTCTTTCCTTTTTTGCGTAAAAATGCGGAGTAAAACAAGATTAAAACGAACGTTTATGTTATAATGTTAGTAAATAATTCGCAAAAGAGGTTGAGGAATGAAGCTGTTAGTTGTCGGTTCGGGTGGTCGTGAACATGCGATTGCTAAGAAGTTGCTTGAGTCAAAAGATGTTGAAAAAGTATTTGTAGCTCCTGGAAATGACGGAATGACTCTGGATGGTTTGGAATTGGTAAATATCTCTATTTCCGAACATTCTAAATTGATTGAGTTTGCAAAAACCAACGATATTGCTTGGATCTTTATCGGGCCAGATGATGCCCTTGCGGCTGGTATCGTGGATGATTTTAATAAGGCTGGTCTCAAGGCTTTTGGTCCGACAAGATTGGCAGCGGAGCTGGAGTGGTCCAAGGATTTTGCTAAGGATATCATGGTTAAATATGGCGTTCCGACAGCAACCTATGGCACATTCTCAGATTTTGAGGAAGCCAAGGTCTATATCGAAAAGCAGGGTGCTCCTATCGTCGTCAAGGCGGATGGCTTGGCGCTTGGGAAGGGTGTCGTCGTTGCGGAGACGGTTGAGCAAGCAGTTGAAGCAGCTCACGCGATGCTTTTGGATAATAAATTTGGTGACTCAGGTGCGCGTGTGGTTATTGAGGAATTCCTTGAAGGAGAGGAATTTTCTCTCTTTGCCTTTGTCAATGGGGACAAATTCTACATCATGCCAACGGCTCAGGACCACAAACGAGCCTACGACGAGGACAAGGGTCCTAACACTGGTGGGATGGGTGCCTATGCGCCAGTTCCTCATTTACCACAGAGTGTAGTTGATACAGCGGTTGACACCATTGTCAAGCCAGTCCTCGAAGGGATGATCAAAGAAGGCCGTCCGTATCTTGGCATCCTCTACGCAGGGCTTATCCTGACAGCAGAAGGTCCTAAAGTCATCGAGTTCAATGCTCGCTTTGGAGATCCTGAAACACAGATTATCTTGCCTCGTTTGACATCTGACTTTGCGCAAAATATTACTGATATTTTGGAAGGTAAAGAACCAGCCATCACTTGGACGGACAAGGGTGTGACTCTGGGTGTTGTTGTCGCATCAAACGGTTACCCGTTAGACTATGAAAAAGGTGTCAAGTTGCCATCCAAGACAGAAGGCGATATCATCACCTACTATGCAGGGGCTAAGTTTGCGGAAAATAGCAGAGCACTGCTATCAAACGGTGGACGTGTCTATATGCTAGTCACCACAGCAGACACTGTAAAGGATGCCCAAGAAACTATCTACCAAGAACTCTCCCAACAAAACACAGAAGGCCTCTTTTACCGAACAGATATCGGAAGTAAGGCAATTAGATAAAGATATAAGAAAAAGCGACGCAGTCGCCAAACACGATAATGGTCGTTTGATTTGCGAGCGTTAGCGAGCTAATATAGAACAATCAGGGAAATTGGAAGACCTTGGGCTTCCAATTTAGGCATGAGACACCTTTGGTGGCTGCTGCCGTCCCTCACAACCTAAGGTGATTGTTGAAAAAGAGGAAAAAGGAGAAGAAATGAAACCAGTAATTTCCATCATCATGGGCTCAAAATCCGACTGGGCAACCATGCAAAAAACCGCAGAAGTCCTAGACCGCTTCGGTGTAGCCTACGAAAAGAAAGTTGTCTCTGCCCACCGTACTCCAGATCTCATGTTCAAACATGCGGAGGAAGCCCGTAGCCGTGGCATCAAGGTTATCATCGCAGGTGCGGGTGGCGCAGCCCATTTGCCAGGTATGGTAGCTGCCAAAACAAACCTTCCAGTCATTGGTGTACCAGTCAAATCACGTGCTCTTAGTGGTGTGGACTCGCTCTACTCTATCGTCCAGATGCCGGGCGGTGTGCCTGTGGCGACAATGGCTATTGGTGAAGCAGGCGCGACCAATGCGGCCCTCTTTGCCCTCCGTCTCTTGTCAGTAGAGGATCAGGCTATCGCGACAGCTTTGGCAGATTTCGTAGAAGAACAAGGAAAAATCGCAGAGGAGTCTACAAATGAGCTCAACTAAAACTATTGGTATCATCGGTGGCGGCCAGCTGGGTCAAATGATGGCTATTTCTGCTATATACATGGGCCACAAGGTTATCGCGCTGGATCCTGCTGCGGATTGCCCAGCCTCCCGTGTGGCGGAAATCATCGTGGCGCCTTATAACGATGTGGACGCTCTTCGTCAGTTGGCGGACCGTTGCGATGTTCTCACTTATGAGTTTGAAAATGTCGATGCCGACGGACTAGATGCGGTTGTCAAGGATGGACAGCTCCCTCAAGGAACGGACTTGCTCCGCATTTCTCAAAATCGGATTTTTGAAAAGGATTTTCTCTCAAATAAGGCTCAAGTCACTGTGGCACCCTATAAGGTCGTGACTTCTAGCCGTAACTTGGCAAATATTGACCTGTCAAAAAATTATGTTCTCAAGACGGCAACAGGTGGTTATGATGGACACGGGCAAAAGGTCATTCGTTCAGCAGAAGATTTGGAAGAAGCCTATGTGCTAGCTGACTCAGCAGCCTGCGTTTTAGAGGAATTCGTCAATTTTGACCTTGAAATTTCTGTCATCGTGTCAGGAAATGGCAAGGATGTGACAGTCTTCCCAGTTCAGGAAAATATACACCGAAACAACATTCTTTCAAAAACCATTGTGCCAGCCCGCATTTCAGAAAGTCTAGCAGCCAAAGCAAAAACCATGGCAGTGCGAATTGCTGAACAGCTTAATTTGTCTGGAACCCTTTGCTTGGAAATGTTTGCGACAGTTGATGATATCATTGTCAACGAAATTGCACCACGCCCACACAACTCTGGGCACTACTCTATCGAGGCCTGCGACTTTTCACAATTTGACACGCATATTTTGGGTGTTCTGGGAGCACCATTGCCAGCCATCAAACTACATGCCCCTGCTGTTATGCTTAATGTCCTCGGCCAACACGTTGAGACCGCTGAAAAATATGTCACAGAAAATCCAAGCGCCCACCTCCACATGTATGGTAAAATAGAAGCGAAGCACAATCGCAAGATGGGACATGTCACTTTGTTTAGTGATACGCCGGATGAGATGGAGGAATTTGGGAAAGGGATTGATTTTTAAGTGAAAATAGCGATTTTAGGACGTGGTGTCATTGGGACTACTTATGCCTATGCTTTTCAACAGGCAGGCCACCAAGTAGAACATGTATTGAGAGACAGTAAGAAAAACACTGCTCCGAAGGAGTTGTCGGTTGATCTGCTAGATGGGCGCTATCATTCTAAGGGTGAAAATAAACACGACACCTATGAGGTTCATGTGGCAGAAGCTGATTCGGAATATGATTTTATTTTTCTGAGTGTTCGTCATGGGTTTGTCAAAGAAGCTGTGGAAACCTTGCGTAAAAATAATATCAAAGGCACCCTCGTTTTCTTCTGCAATTTCTGGGATACTCGAAGAGAGGTAGAGGAGTGGGCAGGGGCCTACGACTATATTCTGGCTTTTCCAACTGCTGGAGGTCACATGCAGGAGAATCATTTAGATGGTGTCTTGTTCGACCATTTAATGCTAGAAGGTGAGCAAAAAGCACAGATTTCTAATTATGCTGATCTAACGGCTTTACTAGCTTCTGCAGATCTGAAGTGGGAAGTTCCTTATGATATGGTTGAGTGGATTTGGATTCATATGGCGATTAACGCAGGTGTCACTTCGACAGCTGCACGTTCGGGGAATCTGGAAAATCCAGAACAGCTAGCTCTAAACTTGATGAATAGTTCGTCGGAATTATCATTAGCCATCAAGGCCATTCGAGAGGCTTTGAAAGTCGTAGAAGCACGTGGTGTAAATTTGAAGCTTTACAAGGCTGAACTCTTACCATACAAAATTCCCTCATGGATTGCAGGAAAAGCCATGAAAATCATGTTTGCGAAAAATGAGCTGACAAGAAAAATCATGACCTTGCATAATGATAAACAGGACATTTTCTATTGTTGTCAAAGTGTTTATCAGACCGGTCAGGAGTTAGGTGTCAAGATGCCTATTCTGGAAGCAAATATGAAGGGTCTTTCGATTTAGGAGGTTTTATGATTCAAATCATTGTTAATGCATTTGTAGAAGATAGTAAGGAAAATGCTGTTGTGGAAGTTGTTTTTGCAAGTGCTGATCACGACAAAGTTCAAGAAAAGTACCAAGAACTTATAGCTCAATTTCCTAACAACTATCTCGTAATCTACGACTTACCACTGGATACCAACTTGAATGAACTTGGACACTATCCGTCTGTGGCGATAGGGAAAGAGGAGTTTGGAGTGTAAGACAGGTTCTCGATGCCTGTTGGTGTAGTTTTAATTTATAGAAAATCAAGGGAGATAAGTTAAATGATTTATCCAAAGCATATTTTATGTATAACGTGTGAAAAATGCTATGAGTTAGGTATTCAAATGGGAGTATATCCTGCTACTTTCCAATTTGAATGTAAAGACTGCAAAACACCGATTAGTGGTGAGGTAAAATTTGAACCTTTTGAACTAATTTTAAAAAACGCTACAGAGCTAAATGAAGAAGCTCCTAACTATCAAAAATATACAAAATTACCTATTTGGCGTTTAGATGTTTCCTCAGAATTTCCAACAAATAAACTATATTTAAAAGAGACTGTCATAGATGGAATATTGTCCTCACCATTCCTCAACCAAGCAATGCGTTTGGATAAATTGAAAAGTGACTCGGAGTATGGTGGTGTGACAGAGATTTCTAAAGCAATGAAGTTTGCAGACTTTGTTACGGAAGGAAAATTTAACAATATTCTTCGTTTGTTCAATTTGTTTTGGAATAAACAAGAAAAATATTTGTATCGTGATTTAAAGAAATTATTAGATGAAAATAAGCATTTAACCCCGTTTAGAGAAGTAAAGAATGTTAGTGATGCGACGATGGTCTTACACCAGATGTTTTTGACAACCTCAGGAATCAGTAATATTCTTGGAAATGGTATATTAGCAGAATACACTTCTTTAGCTAAAAAAATATATTCTTCTGAGGAACATAGAGATGAAATTATTAGGTATATAGATCATATTGAGAGCGGTTTTGATACGGTTGAGCGTAAAGCTTTTGAAATACTTGAAACGTTTTCAAGTATTTACTCTATCATGATTCCCGTAGTTACTTTGCTAAATTCTAATGGATATAATCGCTTAGATCAAGCTAGTAGTGGGGTGTCTGCAGCGAACTATAAAAAGTTAAATGATTTTTATGCTTCAAGTTATGAATGGATTCTCGATAATATCAACCTTGTTATTGCATTGAATAACATTTTTGTAAGAAATGGTTATGATAATTGTTGCAATGGACGAAGTTATCACAATAATCTAGAGAGCATACCAAGTAAATTTAATAAAGTTAATCAGTACAATCCAGGACAAGCTTATCTTGATGTTTCAGAGCCATTTAGCAAACCCGTAAATAATTTAAACAATAAAATCAGGAATGCAATCCAACACTTCAGCTCCCAAGTTGATTATGATAATCAAAAAATTATTTTTGAAGACCGCCATCAAGGAAGGGTTCGACAAGAAGAGTATTCTATTGTAGATTTTATTAAAATATGTTTAGCCAACTTTTCTTTGATAATTTATATTTTGGAAATTATTTACACATTTCGAAAGTTGAAATTTATAAATTATGGTATTACACCAAGTATTTATTGGATAAAGAACGAAGAAATTTCTAAAGTAATGTCAGATGATGAAGTGAAGGATAATTTCCAAAGGAAATTAAAAAATAGAATAAATAAAAAAAGAAGAAAATAGTAAAGTTAATTTTAAGGAGAAACAACATGATCAACCGTTACTCTCTCCCTGAGATGGCGAACATTTGGAGTGAAGAAAATAAATACCGTGCTTGGCTTGAGGTGGAAATCTTGGCTGACGAGGCATGGGCTGAGTTGGGGGAAATCCCTAAGGAAGATGTGGCTTTGATTCGCGAGAAAGCAGCGGAATGGGCTGTAGAGAAAAATGTTAGAATGAACAATCACTAAATTTAGATTCAATTTAAAGGAGAACACAATGATACCTGAGTTATTAAAGAGCTTTGAGAATGGATATACGATTAAAACTGATGGCTTAACTATAAAAAATAATGCAATTATCACTAGAAATAATAGCATCCAAATAACAAATTTATCTATGTTAAGCAAAAATGAGTTTAAATCACCAGTTAGACTACTAGATGTATTTATTCTGATAATTCTATTTATGATTGGATTAGTCCCACCATTTTTAGGATTTATATTATTTGGTTTATATGCATGGTACGTTTATAATAAACACCAAAATCATTTGAAGTCAAAATATTATATAGTATTTAATTTGGGGTCGAGTCAAAACTATTTATTGTATTTTGAAGACGCTAAATTTAGAGATGCTGTTTTTAATATTATTACGGAATCTTTTGATAACAAAGCGGAAAATATATACATTGATATAAAAAATCAAAATATAGAGAACTATGACAGTAAAAATATCTATGAAAAGGAAGTGTCTCAAACAACTGTATCAGGTAATGATAATGTAGTTGGAAATAATTTTGGTTCAGGTAATAATGTCACACTTAATGGGGACAACAATGTTAACTCAAATATTGTTACAGATTCTATTTTAGAAAAATCTAATATGAATGTTGAGTTTCCGTGGTCGGAACTTTCTAAACAGCTTCAACAGATTGTTAACAATGCTTCTGTTCTGTCTGAGCAATCTGTCGAAATTTTAAAGGACTTACTTGCTGCAACTGAAAAAAATAGTGAATCTGAATTTACTGTAATTGTTAAAGAAAATGCATCATTTTTCAATCAACAGTTTATTAAAGATATAATATCAGGAACTTTAGGTGGAGTTATTTCATCAGTACTATTAGCTAGATAAAATTAAGGAGCAAAACAATGATCAACCGTTACTCTCGCTCTGAGATGGCGAACATTTGGAGTGAAGAAAATAAATACCGTGCTTGGCTTGAGGTGGAAATCTTGGCTGACGAGGCATGGGCTGAGTTGGGGGAAATCCCTAAGGAAGATGTAGCTTTGATTCGTGAAAAGGCGGACTTTGACATCGACCGTATTTTGGAGATTGAGCAGGAGACTCGCCACGATGTGGTGGCTTTCACGCGTGCGGTTTCTGAGACTCTTGGTGAAGAGCGCAAGTGGGTTCACTACGGTTTGACTTCTACCGACGTAGTGGATACGGCCTACGGTTACCTTTACAAGCAAGCCAACGACATCATCCGTCGTGACCTTGAAAATTTCACCAACATCATCGCTGATAAGGCCAAGGAGCACAAATTTACCATCATGATGGGGCGTACCCACGGTGTGCACGCTGAGCCTACAACCTTTGGACTTAAATTAGCCACTTGGTACAGCGAAATGAAGCGCAACATCGAGCGTTTCGAACATGCGGCTGCTGGTGTGGAAGCTGGTAAGATTTCTGGTGCGGTTGGTAACTTTGCCAATATCCCACCATTCGTTGAGCAATACGTCTGCGACAAATTGGGTATTCGTGCTCAAGAAATATCTACACAGGTCCTTCCTCGTGACCTTCACGCTGAGTACTTTGCAGTTCTTGCTAGCATCGCAACTTCTATCGAACGTATGGCGACTGAGATTCGTGGTCTACAAAAATCTGAACAACGCGAAGTGGAAGAGTTCTTTGCTAAGGGGCAAAAAGGTTCATCAGCAATGCCTCACAAACGCAACCCTATCGGTTCTGAAAACATGACTGGTCTTGCGCGTGTTATTCGTGGTCACATGATTACAGCCTATGAAAACGTGGCTCTCTGGCACGAACGTGACATTTCACACTCATCAGCAGAGCGTATCATCACACCAGATACAACCATTTTGATTGATTACATGCTTAACCGTTTTGGAAATATCGTCAAGAACTTGACGGTCTTCCCAGAAAACATGATCCGCAACATGAACTCTACATTTGGTTTGATTTTCAGCCAACGTGCTATGTTGACCTTGATTGAAAAAGGGATGACCCGTGAGCAAGCCTATGACTTGGTACAACCAAAAACAGCCTACTCTTGGGACAACCAAGTAGATTTTAAACCACTTCTTGAAGCAGATCCAGAAGTAACATCACGACTCACACAAGAAGAAATTGACGAAATTTTCAACCCTCTTTACTACACCAAACGAGTGGATGATATCTTTGAACGTCTTGGTTTAGGATAATTAAAATAAAATCGAAGTTCTATTACTCTATTTACTGGAGTAGAAGAACTTCGGTTTTTCTTGTTTATTAAAGCTTTTTTGCTAAAAAGATTCCCAATATTTTAGTAAAATTTCAACTAATTTAATCGATCTTCATTGACATATAGAAAATACAGTTTTGATGGGATATAATAATCATAGAAAAAAGCCCAAGCGATTAGGCTCAGGCTTTCTTCTTAGTGATCACGGTCACATGAAATGAATTTGATTTTGTAGTAATCCGCTCGTTTATAAGTTTCGCTGTAAGCGAGAACCTGACCAGTAGACTCTAATTTAGTAGTTTTGGTTTGTAAAACGCTAGGGAATTGTTCATCGACTCCGAGGACTGAAGCCGCATGTTCTGGAGTTGGAAATGCTATTTCATTGATTTCTTCAAAATGTTCATCATTCATGTGGATGTGATAATCCAATTTGAAACGGCTATAGATAGAGCTATAGTATTCAAGGTTTGGATAATTTGCGTTGATGTATTGTTCTGGGATGTAAGATGTATGGTAAATGTATACAACACCGTTTGATTTACGTACGCGCTCAATCTTATAGTAGAACTGGTCACCACGTAATCCAAGTTTTTCTAAGTAGCTTAGTTTGTTTCCACGCTCAATAGAAAGGACGGTCACTTTATCATCTTTAGTTTCAAAAACTTCTACATCAGAAAACTCTACGAGTTTGTGTTTGCGTGCGCGTGAAACGAATGTACCCTTTCCTTGTTGGCGGACAATATAGCCATCTTTGGCAAGGTCGTTTAAGGCGCGGACAACTGTGATAGAACTTACATCATACATAGCGATCAATTCAGCTTCAGTGTAAAATTTATCTCCACTAGCGAATTGGCCAGAAATGATTTTGTTCTTTAATTCATCTTTTATATATTGATACTTTGGAATTGCCATAATTTCACCTCGATTTTCCTTCTCCGTTAAAGATTTTACCATAAAACCGGAAAGAATAGTAGTCTTTTGAATAAAAAAATTAGAATAATAGGCTATAAGGTTAATTTACATAAAAAATAGGAGATTTTATACATTTTTATACATGCTACCTGTTTGAAGCTATATGTCTGTAAATTCTATATCTTTATAAGTTTTTTGTGTAAAAGTTGGGGAAAAATGAAAAAAATTGTGAAAAGCTATTGACAAATGTGATATATTGAGTTATATTCAATATATCAACAAATGAAAGCGTAAACTTAAAATGTCAAAAAGTAAGAATATGACACGATTTGAGATACGAGACGATTTCTATTTAGATGGGAAACCGTTCAAGATTTTGTCCGGAGCCATTCATTATTTTAGGATTCCTCCAGAAGATTGGTATCATTCACTCTACAACTTGAAAGCCCTTGGCTTTAATACGGTAGAGACTTATGTTGCTTGGAATTTACACGAGCCTCGTGAGGGTGAGTTTCACTTTGAAGGAGCTCTGGATTTGGAGCGATTTCTCCAGACAGCGCAAGATTTGGGTCTCTACGCTATCGTTCGTCCGTCACCCTTCATCTGTGCGGAATGGGAATTCGGAGGTTTACCAGCTTGGCTCTTAACAAAAGACATGAGGATTCGTTCATCAGATCCAGCCTATATTGAGGCTGTCGGTCGCTACTATGACCAGCTCTTGGCACGATTGGTTCCACATTTGTTGGACAATGGTGGCAATATCCTCATGATGCAGGTTGAAAATGAGTATGGCTCTTATGGAGAAGATAAGGCTTATCTGAGAGCAATTCGACAGTTGATGGAAGAGCGTGGCGTAACCTGTCCCCTCTTTACATCAGATGGTCCATGGCGAGCTACTCTGAAAGCTGGAACCTTAATCGAAGATGATCTCTTTGTAACAGGGAATTTTGGTTCTAAAGCTCCGTACAACTTTTCACAGATGCGGGAATTCTTTGATGAGCATGGTAAGAAATGGCCGCTCATGTGTATGGAGTTCTGGGATGGCTGGTTCAATCGTTGGAAGGAACCGATTATCACACGGGATCCAAAAGAATTGGCAGATGCAGTTCGAGAGGTTTTGGAACAAGGCTCCATCAATCTCTACATGTTCCACGGTGGTACAAACTTTGGCTTCATGAATGGTTGCTCAGCTCGAGGGACCCTGGACTTGCCACAAGTTACATCTTATGATTACGATGCCCTTCTAGATGAAGAAGGAAATCCAACTGCTAAATATCTAGCAGTCAAGAAGATGATGGCGACACATTTCCCAGAGTATCCGCAGTTAGAACCATTATACAAAGAGAGTATGGAGTTGGATGCTATTCCACTAGTTGAAAAAGTTTCCTTGTTTGAAACCTTGGATAGTCTGTCAAGTCCTGTAGAAAGTCTCTATCCTAAAAAGATGGAGGAATTGGGACAAAGTTATGGCTACCTACTTTATCGAACAGAAACAAACTGGGATGCAGAAGAAGAAAGACTTCGTATCATTGATGGTCGAGATAGAGCTCAGCTTTATGTCGATGGTCAGTGGGTTGAAACCCAATATCAGACAGAGATTGGGGAAGATATTTTTTATCAAGGTGAAAAGAAAGCGCTGTCTAGATTGGATATCTTGGTAGAAAATATGGGGCGTGTCAACTATGGACATAAGTTCTTAGCAGATACGCAACGCAAGGGAATTCGGACAGGGGTTTGTAAGGATTTGCACTTCTTACTAAACTGGAAACACTATCCACTTCCACTAGATAATCCTGAGAAAATTGATTTTTCAAAAGGATGGACAGAAGGACAACCAGCCTTTTACGCTTATGATTTTACAGTCGAAGAGCCAAAAGATACTTACCTAGACTTGTCTGAGTTTGGTAAGGGAGTTGCCTTTGTCAATGGGCAGAATCTAGGACGTTTTTGGAACGTCGGCCCTACCCTCTCGCTTTATATCCCTCATAGTTATCTTAAGGAAGGTGCCAACCGCATCATTATCTTTGAGACAGAGGGTGAATATAAAGAAGAGATTCATTTAACTCGTAAACCTACACTAAAACATATAAAGGGGGAAAATTTATGACAATTGTAGGATGCCGTATCGATGGACGTTTAATCCACGGACAAGTAGCCAATCTTTGGGCTGGGAAACTAAATGTTTCACGTATTATGGTTGTAGACGACGAAGTTGTCAACAACGATGTTGAAAAGAGTGGTTTGAAACTTGCGACACCACCAGGTGTGAAATTGAGTATTTTGCCAATTGAAAAAGCGGCAGCCAATATTCTTGCTGGTAAATATGATAGCCAACGTCTCTTTATCGTGGCTCGTAAACCAGACCGCTTCCTTGGTTTGGTAGAAGCAGGTGTACCACTTGAAACCCTTAATGTTGGGAATATGTCTCAAACACCAGAAACTCGTTCTATCACACGTTCTATCAACGTAGTAGACAAGGATGTGGAAGATTTCCACAAACTAGCAGAAAAAGGTGTTAAATTAACTGCTCAAATGGTTCCAAATGATCCAGTTTCAGACTTTTTGAGCTTATTAAAATAGGAAAAAATTTTTAGGAGGTCATTGTTATGATACAATGGTGGCAAATTTTACTTCTCACTTTGTACTCAGCTTATCAAATCTGTGATGAGTTGACGATCGTTTCATCTGCAGGTTCCCCTGTATTTGCTGGTTTCATTACTGGTTTAATCATGGGAGATGTGACTACTGGTCTACTTATCGGTGGGAACTTGCAGCTATTCGTTCTTGGGGTTGGTACCTTCGGTGGTGCTTCTCGTATCGACGCAACTTCTGGTGCGGTTCTTGCGACAGCCTTCTCTGTTTCACAAGGAATTGATACAGCACTTGCGATTACAACAATTGCTGTGCCAGTAGCAACTCTCTTGACATACTTCGACGTTCTTGGACGTATGACAACTACTTTCTTTGCTCACCGTGTGGATGCTGCAATCGAACGCTTTGACTATAAAGGTATTGAACGCAACTACTTGCTTGGTGCGATTCCTTGGGCTTTATCTCGTGCCCTTCCAGTCTTCTTTGCGCTTGCTTTTGGTGGTGAATTTGTACAACACGTAGTAGATTTCGTTACAAAATACCAATGGGTTGCAGATGGTTTGACACTCGCAGGACGTATGCTTCCAGGTCTTGGATTTGCAATCTTGCTTCGTTACCTTCCAGTTAAACGTAACCTTCACTACCTTGCTATGGGATTTGGTTTGACAGCTATGTTGACTGTTCTTTACTCATATGTAACTGGTCTTGGTGGCGCTGTTGCTGGTATCGTAGGCACTCTACCGAAAGATGTTGCTGAAAAAATTGGTTTCGTGAACAACTTCAAAGGTTTGTCTATGATTGGTATCTCTATCGTAGGTATCTTCCTTGCAGTGCTTCACTTCAAAAATAGCCAAAAAGTAGCTGTAGCAGCACCTTCTACACCATCAGAAAGTGGGGAAATCGAAGATGACGAATTCTAATTACAAACTTACAAAAGAAGATTTTAACCAAATCAACAAACGTAGCTTGTTTACTTTCCAATTGGGTTGGAACTACGAACGTATGCAAGCTTCTGGTTACCTTTACATGATCTTGCCTCAATTGCGTAAAATGTATGGGGATGGAACTCCTGAATTGAAAGAAATGATGAAAGTTCATACTCAATTCTTCAATACTTCACCATTCTTCCATACCATTATCGCTGGTTTTGACCTTGCCATGGAAGAAAAAGATGGTGTAGGTTCAAAAGATGCCGTTAATGGTATCAAGACAGGTTTGATGGGACCATTCGCTCCTCTTGGAGATACAATCTTTGGTTCACTTGTACCTGCTATCATGGGATCTATCGCAGCAACTATGGCTATCGGTGGTCAACCTTGGGGTATCTTCCTTTGGATTGCAGTTGCAGTAGCGTATGATATCTTCCGTTGGAAACAGTTGGAATTTGCCTACAAAGAAGGGGTTAACCTTATCAACAACATGCAAAGTACTTTGACAGCTTTGATTGACGCGGCATCTGTACTTGGTGTCTTCATGATGGGTGCTCTTGTAGCAACAATGATCAACTTTGAAATTTCTTACAAATGGGCAATCGGTGAGAAGATGATTGACTTCCAAGACATCTTGAACCAAATCTTCCCACGCTTGCTTCCAGCAATCTTTACTGCCTTTATCTTCTGGTTGCTTGGTAAGAAAGGTATGAACTCTACTAAAGCTATCGGTATTATTATCGTACTTGCTTTGGCTCTTTCTGCCTTTGGTAAATTTGTACTTGGAATGGGCGCATAATTTATGGCTAAATCATTAATTTTGGTGAGTCATGGTCGCTTCTGTGAAGAACTTAAAGGTAGCACTGAAATGATCATGGGTCCACAAGACAACATTCATGCAGTGGCTCTTCTTCCAGAAGATGGCCCAGAAGAATTTACTGCAAAATTTGAAGCTGCTATTGAAGGATTAGATGATTTCCTAGTTTTTGCGGATCTTCTCGGTGGAACACCATGTAACGTGGTAAGCCGTTTGATCATGGAAGGTCGTGACATCGAACTTTATGCAGGGATGAATCTTCCAATGGTGATTGAATTTATCAATGCGAGCCTTACAGGCGCAGATGCGGACTACAAGAGCCGTGCTGCAGAAAGCATTGTGAAAGTCAATGACCTGTTAGCGGGCTTCGATGATGACGAAGATGAATAAGATGTGACAACGTGAAAATCGTTAGAGCATTTTATATAGAATATACATGGGAATGGGGCTTACTCCCATTCCCATATTTAATAGAAAAAGAGGAACTCAATGCTACATTATACAAAAGAAGACTTGCTCGAATTGGGTGCAGAAATCACTACACGTGAAATCTACCAACAACCAGATGTATGGAGAGAAGCTTTTGAATCTTATCAAGCAAAACGTGAAGAAATTGCAGCCTTCCTACAAGGGATTGCTGATAAACATGACTATATCAAGGTCATCTTGACAGGTGCTGGGACTTCTGCTTATGTGGGAGATACCTTGGTACCTTACTTTAAGGAAGTCTATGACGAACGCAAATGGAATTTCAATGCTATTGCGACCACAGATATTGTTGCCAATCCAGAAACTTATTTGAAAAAAGATGTGGTAACTGTCCTTGTATCTTTTGCTCGTAGTGGAAATTCACCTGAAAGTGTGGCAACTGTTGATTTGGCCAAAGCCTTGGTGGATGAGCTTTACCAAGTGACGATTACTTGTGCAGCGGACGGTAAGTTAGCTCTTCAAGCTCATGGAGATGACCGCAATCTTTTGCTCTTGCAACCTGATGCTTCAAATGACGCTGGCTTTGCCATGACTTCCAGCTTTACGTCTATGATGTTGACTGCTCTCTTGGTCTTTGATCCTACAGAATTTGCTGTGAAAGCTGAACGTTTTGAAGTTGTGTCTAGTCTTGCTCGTAAAGTCCTAGACAATGCAGAAGATGTCAAAGAGCTTGTTGACCTAGACTTTAACCGTGTCATCTATCTAGGCGCTGGTCCTTTCTTTGGACTTGCTCATGAAGCTCAGCTCAAAATTTTGGAATTGACAGCTGGCCAAGTTGCGACCATGTATGAAAGTCCAGTCGGCTTCCGTCACGGTCCAAAATCTCTTATCAACGAAGATACAGTTGTTTTGGTCTTTGGTACAACAATAGACTACACTCGCAAGTACGACTTGGACTTGGTTCGTGAAGTTGCTGGTGATCAGATTGCTCGCCGTGTTGTGCTTTTGAGTGATCAAGCTTTTGGTCTTGAAAATGTCAAAGAAGTGGCCCTTGGTTGTGGCGGTGTCTTGAATGATATTTACCGTGTCTTCCCTTACATCGTTTATGCCCAACTCTTTGCCCTATTGACTTCACTCAAGGTAGAAAATAAACCTGATACACCGTCTTCTACAGGTACCGTAAACCGTGTGGTACAAGGTGTTATCATCCACGAATATCAAAAGTAAGACAGTATTTATGAATTCTTGACAAGAGGATTTGTGAATTATCAGATAAACCATAGATTGTAAATTCGCTTTCTATGGTTTGTTTACTTGAGAGAAATAGTAAAAGGAGAACAGAATGAAAGCATACACAGAGCGTGTATTTGGAAATGTTGAGGGCAAGGATGTCTTGGCCTATCGTTTTGAGACGGACGGTGGCTACCAGCTTGAAGTCATGACTTATGGTGCGACTATCTTGCGTTATGTCACGCCTGACAAGGCTGGAAATTTTGCCAATGTTATCTTGGGATTTGATGATTTTGATAGCTATGTAGGCAATAGTCCCAAGCATGGAGCTAGCGTAGGTCCTGTGGCGGGACGTATTGCAGGTGCGACCTTTGAATTAAATAGCAAGACCTATGACCTTGAAGTCAACAATGCTAGCAATTGTAACCATAGTGGTTCAACTGGTTGGGATTCCAGCTTGTTTGAACTAGTTAAAGTGAGCGACCATGGTCTGACCCTCTATACAGAGCGTACAGATGGGACAGGAGGATTTCCTGGAAATCTCAAGATTTGGATCAGTTATCACTTGGAAGAAACTGGTGCCTATGAAATCAGCTACAAGGTAACAACAGATCAGGATACGCTGGTCAATCCAACTAACCACAGCTATTTCAACTTGTCTGGTGATTTCACGCAGACAATTGACCGCCATGTCTTCCAACTAAACACAGAGGGTATTTACCCAATCGCTCCCGACGGTGTTCCGGCCAAAACTCCAGATGCTACTCGTGATGTGGTTAAACACATCTACAATGGTGCCTTGTTGAAGGATATCTTTGCAGAAGAAGATGAGCAAATCCAGCTGGTATCTGGTTTGGATCATCCATTTGCCCTTCCTGAAGGTCATGACAATGCTGGATTCCTTTATGACCAAAATTCAGGTCGCTTCCTGCTTTTCAAGACAGAGGCCCCTTGCTTTGTGGTCTACACAGCAAACTTTGTGGATGAAAGTGTCATCATAGGAGGTCGGCCAATGGTACAGCACAATGGGATTGCCCTTGAAGCGCAAGCTTTACCAGATGCTATTCACAGTGACCTCAAAGACCAAGTCATTCTCAAAGCCGGTCAAACCTTCACCAGTAAGACACGTTATGAGCTTGTTGTGAAGTAAAGAAAGCTAGGAAAAAGTCTTTAAATTTAGAAAAACACATATTGTCGGGTGCTGAAAGTTTGATAATATGTGTTTTATTATGGAAAGATTTATAGTTCGTTGAATCAATAGCAGGACAAATAAGTTTATAAAATATTATGAAAAATCAGTTTGAATTTCTCAATCAACTTGTTCATATTCTATTTCAATCTACTATACTTTCTCCTATTCTGAAATGATGTTATTACTCAGCATCTCTTGAGTTGTCTGACTTGACTTTCTTGATGGGAATGATGTAATAGTTGTAATAAAAATTATTACAACAGAAAAGAGGACTATTTATGACCTATGAATACAAGAGCCACATTTATTTGGCAGAGACAGTTTTAAATGTAAAGGATTTGGCAAGTCAAACAGCCTTTTATCAGCAAGTTATTGGTTTAGAAATCTTATCTCAAACTGAGACAGAGTCCATTCTAGGACTTGGTGGAAAAGCCTTGGTACAGCTGATTCAAGCACAAGAGAGTGGAGAAGTAAGGGAACATTATGGTCTTTACCATCTGGCTATTCTCTTGCCGACACGAAAGGCTTTGGCTGATGTCTTGAAACACCTGACAGATTTACAGATTCCTCTTGTGGGCGGTGCAGACCATGGTTACAGTGAGGCCCTTTACTTGGAGGATTTAGAGGGAAATGGCATTGAACTCTATCGAGATAAGCCGGTTTCCACATGGGATATTCGAGAAGATGGACGCATTATTGGGGTGACAGAGGCTCTTGCGGCGCAGGATATCTATGAGTTGGGGGAAAGAGTAGAGCCTTTTATCCTAGCAGATGGTACGAGAATGGGGCATATCCATTTGTCTGTCAAGGATAGTCGAAAGTCTAGCCAGTTTTATCAAAAGGTGTTAGGGCTAGAGGATAAATTCAGTGTACCTAGCGCTAGTTGGATTGCAGCTGGAGACTACCATCATCATTTAGCAGTCAACGAATGAGGAGGAAAAGGCCTAGTTCCGCGTAAGCAAGGCTTGCCAGGCTTGGCCTATTATGTTATTGAAGTCGCACATAAAGAAGAACTGTTAACGATTGCGCAGCGAGCACAAGAAGTTGATGCACCAATCAAGTGGTTGACATCGAGCCAGTTGGAAATCACAGACACAGATGGAATTGTGACTCGTGTTCGCTTAGATAGATAAAACTAGGAATTTCTATCAAGTTATCAGCATGGCTAGTTTACCTTTTGAAAAGTCTGTGGTAACAGAACTGCGTGAGACGGATGGGCGAGAATTTTGACAAAGGAGCTGATTAGAGATATAATGAAGAAAAATCGAGCAAGGAAAAAGAAATGACAAACTCAAAGTATATTACTCGTTTGAAACGTTCAGAGGGTCAGTTGCGTGGGATTCAAAAGATGATTGAAGAAGATCGTGCCTGTGCTGATATTGTGACGCAATTGACAGCAGTGAAATCTAGTGTAGAGCGCGTGATTGAGATGATAATTACCGAAAACCTTACTGAATGTATCAATCAGCCGCTAGATGATCCTGAAGCTCAAAAGGAACGCCTAGAAAAGGCTATCCGATATTTAATTAAACAGAAATAAAGAGAGGAGAGTTGCAAAAGTCTATTTACTATTAGAATAGTTTAATGTGAGTCAAAAGAAGTTGTAAAAAATCTTTAAAATTAAAAAAACGCATACTATCTGTACTGACCCCAAAAAGTTAGACAATTAATTTATCTGAAGGATTTAGTTCTGTATTGCACAGGGCTAAGTCCTTTTAGTTTTACCTTAATTCGTTTATTGTTGTAGTAATCAATATAGTCTACAATGGCTTGTTCCAATTGCTTAAGCGACTGAAATGACTTCTCATAACCATAAAACATCTCCGATTTCAGAATGCCAAAGAAGGACTCCATCATACCGTTGTCTGGGCTGTTACCTTTACGTGACATGGATGCTTGAATTCCCTTACTCTCTAGAAACTGATGATAAGAATCGTGTTGATATTGCCAGCCTTGGTCACTATGGAGAATCGTATTCTCGTAGTGCTTCTCTGTGAATGCCTGTTCCAACATTGTTTTTACTTGTTCTAAGTTGGGTGAAGTTGAAAGATTATAGGCGATAATTTCGCTATTAAAGCCATCTAAAACTGGTGATAAATAAAGCTTTCGAGTACTTGCTGGAATGGCAAATTCTGTCACATCTGTGTAGCACTTTTCCATTGTTTTAGAGCCTTCAAATTGGCGTTGAATAAGGTTATCTGCCTTCTTGCCAACGTCTCCTTTATGAGAAGAATATTTTCGTTTCTGTCGTATTTTAGCTTGTAAATTGAGTACTTTCATCAAGCGTTGAACTCTTTTATGATTTACCAGATAACCACGATTTCTTAGTTCTAAATGAATCCGACGATAACCATAATTTCCCTTGTGTTCGATAAAGATGGATTGAATTTCGGCTTTAAGCTCTTGGTCCTTATCTGGTTTATCTAGCTGTTTCAAGTGATAGTAGTAGGTCGAACGAGCTAGTTTAATGGCTTTTAGAAGAATATCTAACGAAAACTCAGTCATTAATTCTTGAACAATTTCTGTCTTTCTTCTTTCTCTTTTTCCTCCTTCAATCGGAGTTCTCTTAACTTTTTTAGAATGGCATTCTCCGCTCTCAGGTACTCATTTTCTGCTTGAAGACGTTCTAATTCTGTCCTCTCTTCAGGTCTCTTTTTTGGCTTACGTCCCATTTTAGGTACTCTCCCTCTTGTTTTCTCAACAATAGTATACCCA
Source organism: Streptococcus oralis subsp. dentisani (assembly GCF_002860905.1). Classification (GTDB taxonomy): domain Bacteria; phylum Bacillota; class Bacilli; order Lactobacillales; family Streptococcaceae; genus Streptococcus; species Streptococcus oralis_BA. Next base: position 55,543 of record NZ_PKIG01000008.1, read on the forward strand.
GTATACCCGTTTTTCTTGTATTGTGCTAGCCAATTAAGAAGTATCGTACGACTTGGGAGGCCGTATTCAAGAGAAACTCTATCTTTAGTCCAGCCTTCATGTATGACTTTATCAATCATTTCTTGTTTTAAATCAGGAGAATAGTAACGATTTTTTCCTTTTTTGACGAACTCTATTCCGTAACGATCAATCAATTTAATCATGTACCTAATATTAGAATTGTTTATCCCAAATTTATTTGAAAGCTTCTCCAAGCTATATCCTTGTTTTCTAAGTTCATAGATCTGAACTTTATCATCATAAGTTAATTTCATAATAAAAATACCCCAAAAGTTAGATTTTTTCTGTCTAACTTTTGGGGTGCAGTTCAATCAGGTGTTGAAAAACCTTGATAGTATGTGTTTTATTGTGGAGAAATTTACTTCACTTTCTCCTGAAATTGAGTTTTTGCCCAGCTCCTCTTGATTATTCTACTTGCCTAGGCCAAGCATTCATACCACTTTCTACATTGATAACGGTGAGGCCTTTGGCGCTGAGAAATTGGCAGGCAGAGGCAGAACGCACTCCACCTTGACAGATGACATGGTATTCATGGTCAGGTTTGAGTTCTTTGTATCCTTGTTCCAAGGTACTTAACGGAAGATTTTTGGCACCTGGTGCATGTCCTGCTTGGAATTCATGTGCTTCACGGACATCGATAAGCTCTAAATTTTCATTTTTATATTTTTCATAAAAGTCAGCCATACTGATACTAGTTTCCATATTCTACTCCTTCTGGCTTAGCCATTTTGTATAGTGAATAAGCGCCGTCAAGGTTTTGGACGGTAAATCCTGCTTGTTTGAGGATACGCTCTGCGATATAGCTACGCAAACCACTGTGGCAGCTAACGATGTAGGCTTGGTTCTTGTCCAGTTCGTCCAAGCGTTCCCGTAGTTCGTTTAGGGGAATGTGGATGGTGTCGACTTTGAGTCTACCACTTTGGAATTCACCACTTGTCCGTACATCTAGAAATTTCTTACCTTTAGCCAGTTCGTCTTCGAGCTGGTACCATTGAACATTGTCGCTGAGACCTTCTATAAGATTCAAGGCTGCGTAGCCCAGCATATTGACGGGATCCTTGGCCGAGCCAAATGGTGGCGCATAGGTGAACTCCAATTCTGGCAAGTCAAAGACGGTGAGATTTCCCTTGAGAGCAGTTGACAGGATATCTATTCGTTTGTCAACGCCTTTCTTCCCGACTCCTTGGGCACCGTAGATTTTTCCAGTGGTTGGGTCAAAGAGGAGCTTCAATGTCATATCAGTAGCGCCTGGATAATAACCAGCGTGGTCTTTCCCACTGATATGAAGGACTTTGTAAGGAAGTTGATTCATGCTAAGGATACGCTCGCTGAGACCAGTTGAAGCAGCTGTCATATCAAAGGCACGAATGATAGCAGTGCCGATATTTCCCTTGTTTGTACGTTCTAGTCCTGCGATGACGTCTGCCACTTGGCGTCCCTGACGATTGGCAGGAGAAGCGAGAGAGATGAGAGCATCTTGGCCTGTAATCTCTTGCTTGACGATGATGGCATCCCCAACTGCAAAAATATCTTTTTGACTGGTTTCATAATGTTCATCGACCAGAATCCCACCTCTAAGTCCCAGTTCAATACTCGCAGTTTTGGCCAGTCCGTTTTCAGGTTCAACACCGACAGAAAGGATGGTGAGGTCAGAGGTGATCTTTTGACCGTTTTCGAGAACGATGACTTTTCCTTGGTCTTCAAATCGAGTCGCAGACTGAGAAGTGATAACGCGAACGCCATTTTTAACCAATTCTGCTTGGATAAAGGCTGCCATTTCTTGATCTAATGATGGTAAGACATGGGGTGCTTTCTCAACAATAGTAACTTGCAATCCACGTTTCGCCAGATTTTCAGCCATTTCAAGCCCGATAAAGCCTGCACCGATAATGACAGCTTCTTTTGGATAATTGTCCAAGGCTGCCATAATTTCATCGAGATCGGGAACATTGCGGAGCGTGTAGGCATTCTTAGCTTCTGCCAAGCCTTCAATGGTAGGAACAAATGGTTTAGCTCCTGGGGAGAGGATCAGCTTGTCGTAGCTTTCTGTGAATTCCTTCCCATCATGACGTACCGTCACAGTGTGTTCTTCTGGCGAAATGCTGATGACCTCATGGAAAGGACGAACATCCAGATTAAAGCGTGCCTTGAGACTTTCAGGAGTTTGGACCAATAAACTATCATGGTTTGCAATTTCTCCTGAAACATAGTAAGGAAGCCCGCAGTTTGCAAAGGAAACAAAGGGACCTTTCTCAAAAATAGTGATTTCAGCGTCTTCCATGAGACGTCTGAGGCGGGTTGCTGCTGACATTCCGCCTGCAACTCCCCCAACAATGATAATTTTCATTGATTTTCTCCTTTATGCTTCTAGATGATTTTTCCTGTCCAAGCGCTCATACCGCTTCGGACATTGATGACATCGTAGCCTTTTTTCTTTAGCTTTTTAGCAGCCATCTTACTACGCACACCAGAATGACAAATGACATAAAGTGTTTCTTTTGTTGTTGGTGTGTAGGAACCAATTTCGGTCAGAGGAACATTCTTGGAATTTTTGATATGACCTCTACGAAATTCCATTGGCGTCCGAACATCTAGTAGCTGAATTGGTTCCTTGAGTTTAGCTTCTAACTCGCTGGTAGAAATACTGTCAATTTTTGTAAATAAGTGAAACATAGGCACCTCCAAACATACCCTTATGGGGTATATTAAACCATGAAGTCAAGCTTTTGTCAAGCAAGTTGTTTTGACTTGGTGGAGATTGGTTGCGATTGTATTGTTTTTTTCCTCAGTTCCTCAGCTTCCTCCTTGACACTCCGTCTGCTTTTGATACAATAGTACAAAATCAGAGGAGGTGGGTTATGATTCAGAAACATGCGATTCCCATTTTAGAGTTTGATGACAATCCTCAGGCGGTCATCATGCCCAATCACGAGGGGCTGGACTTGCACCTGCCAAAGAAGTGTGTCTATGCTTTTTTAGGTGAGGAGATTGACTGCTATGCGAGGGAAGTAGGGGCGAACTGTGTCGGTGAATTTGTTTCTGCCACCAAGACCTATCCAGTCTACGTCATCAACTACAAGGGCAAGGAGATCTGTCTGGCTCAGGCTCCTGTCGGTTCAGCTTCAGCAGCCCAGTTTATGGATTGGTTGATTGGCTATGGTGTGGAGCAGATTATTTCCACCGGTACCTGTGGTGTGCTGGCTGATATAGAGGAAAATGCCTTTCTAGTCCCTGTTCGGGCTCTGCGAGATGAAGGAGCTAGTTATCACTATGTGGCACCTTCTCGTTATATGGAAATTCAGCCAGAGGCTATTGCTGCTATTGAGCGAGTTTTGGAAGTCAGAGGGATTCCCTATGAAGAAGTCATGACCTGGACGACAGACGGTTTTTACCGAGAAACGGCTGAAAAGGTGGGTTATCGTAAGGAAGAAGGTTGTGCTGTTGTGGAGATGGAGTGTTCTGCGCTTGCGGCAGTAGCCCAATTGCGTGGGGTTCTCTGGGGTGAATTGTTGTTCACAGCAGATTCACTAGCTGATTTGGACCAGTACGATAGTCGTGACTGGGGCTCGGAAGCTTTTGATAAGGCCTTGGAACTCTGCCTTGAGATAGCCTTTCAGATATAGCTACTCTCCTATTTTTTATGGTACAATGGATGTATGTTATTCAAATTATTTGTGAAAAAACTTGAAAGGGCCTTGGGTGGACTTTCGCCAGCTCGTCGGATTTTTTTAAGTTTCGCTGGAGTTATTTTTATAGGCTCTCTTCTTTTGAGTTTGCCTTTTGTTCAGGCAAATGGTTCTCAGGCCACTTATTTTGACCATCTTTTTACGACGGTGTCCATGGTCTGTGTAACCGGCCTTTTTACGCAACCAGTGGCTACGACCTATAATGTCTGGGGTCAGTTGATTTGTATGCTCTTGATACAGATTGGTGGTCTAGGTCTCATGACCTTTATCGGGGTCTTTTATATCCAAGGCAAGCAAAAGCTTAGTCTGCGTAGTCGTGAAACCATTCAGGAGAGTTTTAGTTATGGGGAAAGTAAGTCTTTGAAGTCTTTTATGCGCTCCATCTTTTTGACGACTTTTCTGGTGGAGGGCTTGGGTGCCTTCCTGCTAAGTTTTCGTTTTATTCCTGAGTTCGGCTGGGGACGAGGCATTTTCACCTCCATCTTTTTAGCCATTTCAGCCTTCTGTAATGCTGGTTTTGATAATTTTGGCAGTAGCAGTTTAGTGACTTTTCAGACGGATCTCTTGATTAATCTGGTCATTGCTGGCTTGATTATCACAGGTGGTCTTGGCTTTATGGTTTGGTTTGACTTGGCAACTCAGTTTGACAAGAAGAAAAAACGCCGTCTGCGTTTCCACACCAAACTGGTCCTCTTCTTGACCGCAGGGATTTTGCTGTTTGGGACAGTATCCACACTCTTTACGGAGTGGCACAATCCAGGAACCATTGGCAATCTCAGCGTTCCAGAGAAAGTGTTGGTTAGCTTTTTCCAAACCGTTAGCATGAGAACGGCTGGCTTTGCCTCTATTGACTACACCCAAGCTCGGCCTGTGACCCTGTTTATCTATATCCTACAGATGTTTCTCGGAGGGTCGCCTGGAGGGACGGCTGGGGGTCTCAAGATTACGACTTTCTTTGTCTTGTTGGTTTTTGCGCGTAGTGAATTGCTGGGCTTACCTCATGCTAATGTTGCGCAGAGAACCATTGAGGCTCGAACAGTCCAAAAATCCTTTAGTGTCTTCATTATCTTTTTGATGACATTCCTGTTAGGCTTGATGTTGTTGGGAATTACAGCAGAAGGAACACCGCGATTTATCTACCTCATGTTTGAGACCATTTCAGCTCTTGCGACAGTTGGGGTAACGGCAAATCTGACGCCAGAATTGGGTAAGCTAGCTCTTAGCATTGTCATGGTGCTCATGTTTATCGGCCGTATTGGTCCCTTGACCTTGCTGGTTAGTCTAGCGGATTACCAGCCTGATAAGAAAGATTTGATTCAGTATATGAAAGCAGATATTAGTATTGGATAAGAAAGGAAGAACGATGTCAGATCGTACGATTGGAATTTTAGGCTTGGGGATTTTCGGGAGTAGTGTCCTGACTGCCCTCGCCAAGCAAGATATGAATATCATTGCCATTGATGACCACGCAGAGCACATCAATCAATTTGAGCCTGTTTTGGCGCGTGGAGTTGTTGGCGATATCACAGATGAGGAACTCCTCAGAACCGCAGGAATTGATACCTGTGATACGGTTGTGGTGGCGACAGGTGAAAATCTGGAGTCGAGTGTGCTTGCGGTTATGCACTGTAAGAGTTTGGGGGTACCAAGGGTTATTGCCAAGGTCAAAAGCCAGACAGCTAAGAAGGTGCTAGAAAAAATCGGTGCTGACTCGGTGATTTCACCTGAGTATGAAATGGGGCAGTCTCTAGCGCAGACCATTCTCTTTCATAATAATGTCGATGTCTTTCAGCTGGACAAAAATGTCTCTATCGTGGAGATGAAAATTCCGAGTGTTTGGGCAGGTCAAAGCCTGAGTCAGCTGGATCTACGTGGCAAATATAACCTCAATGTCCTTGGATTTCGTGAACAAGAAAATTCACCCTTGGATGTCCAGTTTGGCCCTAATGATCTCTTGAAGGCAGATGCCTATATCTTGGCGGTCATTAACAACCAGTATCTAGATGACTTGGCAGAATTAAATTCGTAAGGAGGGGAATCCCCTCTTTTTTGATGTCCAAAATAGCAAATAGAGTCAGAGGTAAATTCCCAAACTAACTTCCACCGTTAATCCAAGTGGAAGTTAGTCTGATAAAGATCCTAAAAACCAGTGGAAATCCGTGTCAGGGTAAGTTCCATTGGTTTTACTAATGCTTGATTTTATTGCTTTTGTAACCAAAATGAATCGA
>NZ_PKIG01000009.1:0-56723 GCF_002860905.1 Streptococcus oralis subsp. dentisani
TTTAAGCATAATCTTCCCCTTTCTGTGTACAGTCTAACAGATTCAGAAACACTTTTGGCACATTTCATCCATTCTGCACCCTTTAGCTCCTCAACTGCACAAAAAAGAGAGGTCTTGCCTCTCTTTGGGTTATAATTCTGCGATTTGGTTTAGGTTTACTTCTGCAACTGTGTCATTACCAAACATAGAGATAATCATCTTCACTTTATTGTTATCAATCTCCGTAATCTTACCAGTGTAGTCTGCAAAAGCTCCATCAATAATACGTACAGTTTGACCAACTTCAACATCGATATCAAACTCTTGTACAGTTTGTCCCATAGAAACCAAGATATCACGAATTTCTTGTTCCAATAATGGAGTTGGTTTTGATCTATTTCCGTGAGATCCGACGAATCCTGTAACATTTGGTGTATTTCGAACAACAAACCAAGCTTCATCTGTCATGACCATTTCTACAAGAACATAACCTGGAAAGCGATTTTCTTCTACTTCTTTTCTCTTTCCATTTTTTTCAACTTGCACTGTTTGTGTTGGAATTTCAACGCGTAGAATATTATCCAACATATTGTAGGTTTGTGCACGTTGTAATAGATTTTCTTTCACCTTATTTTCATAACCAGAATAAGTTTGTAAAACAAACCATCCTTTATCAAAACTATCCATGATATTTCCTTTCATAAATAGAAGATTTTTAGTGTACTTTCACTACTCTTCTAAAAAATGTTAATAAATCGAATCAAACCTGAAACAATCAACTGGTCAAAAATGTAAATAATCACAACAAAGAAAGCAGTGTATTCCATGATAGAACGAAAATCTCTCCAGCTTTCCTTGCGAGTTGGCCATGTTGTGTCTTTAAGAAGTCTAAAAATATCTCCAATAAAACGCATCGCTCTCTCCTATCTCGTTTCTCTATGTGTAGTGTACTTGCCACAATGCTTACAAAATTTATTTACTTCTAGTCGTGTAGGCTTGGGGTTTCCACTGATCTTGATTGAATAGTTTCTCGAACCACAAACCGCACAAGCTAGGCTTGCTTTTTTTAGTGCCATAACGCCTCCATCTTATCTATTATAACAAGAAAGCTAGGCTTTGACAAGCATCTTAGCGAAATAGATTGACTACCGAATCCCATATTGTTTGAGCCTTTTCCTTAATCTTCGCATCTGAGATAGCCCGGCTAGCCTCATCTACTAGACTTTGCGCACGTCCTCTAATATCAGACAAATTATCATCTGTCTGGCTATTATCATTGGTTTGTACTTGTCTTTTTGTGTTAGCTGGTGCAATTCCATTTTGCTTATAAGCATTTTCAACTGTAAAGGTACTTCCTGGTGTATAAGGTAAAATGGTATTTGCAATATTTCTAAAGACATGGGCTGCACCGTTTGAAGTAGATCCTGCTAGATAGTGATTTTCATCCGTGGTCGGGAAACCAAGCCAGTGACTAATCACCACATCCGGAGTATAACCAATTACCCACTGGTCACTTGTGTACTCCGGATTGAAAACAGCTTCAGTTGTTCCAGTTTTTCCTGCCATGACATAATCTGCAGGCGATGAACTAATACCGGTGCCGTTGGTGAATGTCCCCAACATCATACTGGTCATCTTGTCAGCTACAGACTTATCAATCACCCGTTTTTGTGAATTTTTATGGCTGGCAATAACCTGACCACTAGCATTTTCAATTCTACTAATAAAATGAGCTTCCGGCATTAAACCTTCATTGGTAAAGGCAGCATATGCTTGAGCCATTTGAAGAGGATTGGTTTCGACACCGCTTCCCAAAGCGACACCAAGAACACGGTCGACCTTTTCCATGTTGAGTCCAAATTTTTCGCCTGCCTCAAAAGCCTTATCAACACCCAAATCATTAACAGTAGCAACAGCAGGTAGATTAAGCGATTCTGCCAAGGCTTGATACATAGGAACTTCTCGACTCTTTTTGATTCCTGCATAGTTATCTACCTTATAGCTGTCATACTGCATGGTATGGTTATCCAACTGCTTGTTCAAAGCCCAACCTGCTTCAACTGCTGGGGTATAAACAACTAAAGGCTTAATTGTAGAACCAGGGCTACGTTTTGATTGAGTTGCATAGTTGAAATTCCGGAATCCAGTTTTATCATTGTCAGCAACTTGACCGACAACTCCACGAACTCCTCCTGTTTTCGGTTCGAGAGCGACACTTCCTGATTGAGCAAATGTTCCATCCTCTGCCCTCGGAAATAGCGCTGTATTTTCATAGACAACCTGCATATTTGCTTGGTAGTTTTGGTCCAGCTCTGTATAAATGCGGTAGCCATTATTGACGATTTCTTCCTCTGTTAGATTATACTTAGAAACAGCTTCATTAACCACCGCATCAAAGTAAGCAGGATAGCGATAATCTGAGATTTTCCCTTCATACTTATCGTGCAATTGCGAATTCATATCAACTTCCGCAGCTTCGGTTTCTTGGTTTTTATCAATATATCCTGCTGCAACCATATTTTGTAAGACAGTGTCGCGACGATTGGTAGAATCTTCTACGGAATTCAAAGGATTATACAGTTCCGGCCCCTTCAGCATCCCTGCCAGAGTCGCAGCTTGATCCAAACTCACTTCTGACGCAGAAACTCCAAAGTATTTCTTACTCGCATCTTCTACACCCCACACACCATTTCCAAAATAGGCATTGTTAAGGTACATGGTTAAGATCTGATCCTTACTATATTTTTTTGTTAATTCTAAGGCAAGGAAAAATTCTTTCGCTTTTCTCTCGACAGTTTGATCCTGCGACAAATAGGCGTTTTTAGCTAGCTGTTGGGTAATAGTAGATCCACCACCTGAACGTCCAGCAGTGACAATCGCCAAGAAGAAACGACCATAGTTAATCCCGTCATTTTTATAGAAAGAGCGGTCTTCTGTCGCAATAACGGCATTCTGCAAATTTTTACTAATATCAGTCAGCTCAACATAGGTTCCCTTTTGACCAGACAAAGCACCTGCCTCTTTTTCTTCACGGTCAAAAATGATAGTCCGAGTTTTCAAGGCGTTTTGCAAATCATTGACATTGGTTGATTTGGCAACAGCAAACAAATAGGTTCCAACTAGCAAGCCTGCACTCAAACCTAGTATAAGGACAATCTTTGTTAGATAATAGCGACGCCAGAATTTTCGAATTGGACCTACTTGGGCTAATTTTTTTCGATCACTACGAGAGCGACGTAAGCTAGTAGAATCAGAGTCCTCTAGTTCACTTGTTTCTTTTTTAAAAAGAGAAAGAAATTTCTCGAATAATTTATCTAATTTCATGCGTTTATTTTATCATCTTCATCATAGGAAGACAAGAATTTAGCTATTTCCTATCCAAATAGGGCTTTTTTTGTTACAATATCTGTATGCAATTCACATTTACATTACCAGACTCTCTACCTCAAATGACGGTAAAGCAATTACTTGAGGAACAACTCCTCATCCCTAGAAAAATCCGGCATTTTTTGAGAATCAAGAAACATATTTTGGTAAATCAAGAAGAAGTTCACTGGAACGAGATGGTAAATCCTGGAGATGTTTGCCAGTTGACATTTGACGAGGAAGATTATCCCAAAAAGACAATCCCTTGGGGCAACCCAGACTTAGTTCAGGAAGTTTATCAAGACCAACACCTGATTATTGTAAACAAACCTGAGGGGATGAAAACACACGGTAACCAACCAAACGAAATTGCTCTTCTTAACCATGTCAGCGCCTACGTTGGCCAGACCTGTTATGTCGTTCATCGTCTAGACATGGAAACTAGCGGTTTAGTTCTTTTTGCTAAAAATCCTTTTATCCTACCTATTCTCAATCGCTTATTGGAGAAAAAAGAGATTGCTAGAGAATATTGGGCACTTGTTGACGGAAATATCAACAGCAAAGAGCTTGTTTTCAGGGACAAAATCGGACGTGATCGCCATGATCGTAGAAAACGAATAGTTGATACAAAAAATGGGCAATATGCTGAAACACAGGTAAGCAGATTAAAGCAATTTCCAAACAAAACTTCCTTGGTTCGTTGTAGACTAAAGACAGGCAGAACCCATCAGATTCGTGTCCACCTTTCGCATCACAATCTTCCTATCCTAGGCGACCCTCTCTATAATAGCAAAGAAAAATCAAGTCGACTTATGCTTCATGCCTTTCGACTGTCCTTTACCCATCCGCTTACATTAGAGAAATTAAGCTTCACTACTCTTTCAGATACTTTTGAAAAAGAATTAAAAAAAATGGATGATTGCGTCATCCATTTTTCCACATAAGAAAAGCAAGACCAAGAGGCCTTGCTTTTTATCGACTCAAGAATTATTTAGCGATTTTTGCGAAGTATTCAAGAGTACGAACAAGTTGTGCAGTATATGACATTTCATTGTCGTACCATGATACAACTTTAACCAATTGTTTACCGTCAACGTCAAGAACTTTAGTTTGAGTTGCGTCAAACAATGAACCGTAAGACATACCTACGATATCTGAAGATACGATTGGATCTTCTGTGTAACCGTATGATTCGTTTGAAGCTGCTTTCATAGCTGCGTTCACTTCATCAACAGTAACGTTCTTTTCAAGAACTGCTACCAATTCAGTAACTGATCCAGTTGGAGTTGGAACGCGTTGTGCAGATCCGTCAAGTTTACCGTTCAATTCTGGGATTACAAGACCGATAGCTTTTGCAGCACCAGTTGAGTTAGGAACGATGTTTGCAGCACCAGCGCGAGCACGGCGAAGGTCACCACCACGGTGTGGTCCGTCAAGGATCATTTGGTCACCAGTGTAAGCGTGGATAGTAGTCATCAATCCTTCAACAACACCAAAGTTGTCTTGAAGAGCTTTAGCCATTGGAGCCAAGCAGTTTGTAGTACATGAAGCACCTGAGATAACTGTTTCAGTACCGTCAAGAACGTCGTGGTTAGTGTTAAATACAACTGTTTTAACGTCGTTTCCACCAGGAGCAGTGATAACAACTTTTTTAGCTCCACCTTTAAGGTGTTTTTCAGCTGCTTCTTTCTTAGCAAAGAAACCAGTAGCTTCAAGAACGATTTCTACACCGTCAGTAGCCCAGTCGATTTGTTCTGGATCACGTTCAGCAGAAACTTTAACGAATTTACCGTTAACTTCGAATCCACCTTCTTTAACTTCAACAGTACCGTCGAAACGACCTTGAGTTGTGTCGTATTTCAACAAGTGTGCAAGCATAACTGGATCTGTAAGGTCGTTGATGCGTGTAACTTCAACACCTTCTACGTTTTGGATACGACGGAAAGCAAGACGACCGATACGTCCGAAACCGTTAATACCAACTTTAACTACCATTAGTGATTTCCTCCTTATGAAAATCATGAAATTTTTATTGTGAAAAGAGTAACTTGAATCACTACAAATCACCTTTCAACAAACCTATTATATAACTATTTAAGTTTAATTGCAAGTACGGGCGTTGTTTTTTGTCTACACCTCACTTATTTTTCTTTCTTCTCTGAAAGCCTATACTGCTGTCTTTCTTTATCTACATAGTCATTTACCGCTTTTCTTTTTCAAATAAAAAACGAAAATAGAAAGCTAAAATTTATTTTCGATACCCCTATTTCACAAAAAAAGAGACAGGAAATTCCTGCCTCTAGGCTGATAAACGATTATTTACGACGTCCTGGACATTCTGCATAACCATAGTAAGCATCTGCCATAATTTCTTCCATGTCAGCTACCATTGGCAAGCGTGGGTTAGCAGGTGAACATTGATCTTCATAAGCAAGCAAGGCAATTTCATGCAAACTGTCTTTCCAAGCTTTTTCATCAATTCCTTGATCCTTGAAGTTCATCTTGATACCTACTGCAACACCAAGTTCATAAACAGCTTTAGCGTATGCTTCAACTGCTTCTTCTGGAGTTGAGTGAGGCAAGCCAAGCATTTTCGCGATGTCTTGGAATTTCTCATCAGCTTTCCAGTAGTTGTATTTAGGCCATGTAGTGGTCTTAGATGGACGAGTTCCGTTGTAACGGATAACGTATGGAAGCAAGATTGCGTTTGTACGTCCGTGAACAGTATGGTGAACCGCACCGATCTTGTGGGCCATTGAGTGACTCATACCAAGGAAGGCATTGGCGAAGGCCATACCTGCCATTGTAGAAGCATTATGCATTCTTTCACGAGCTTCTGGGTCAGCAGTCTTAACAGATTTTTCCAACCATTCAAAGACAAGTTTGATTGATTGAAGGGCGATACCATCTGTGTAGTCGTTAGCGAAGTTTGAAGTGTAGGCTTCAGTCGCATGAGTCAAGACATCCATACCTGTGTCAGCAGTAATGAAATCTGGAACTGATTCAACCAAAGCAGGGTCAACAATCGCAATAGTTGGTGTCAATGAGTAGTCAGCCAATGGATATTTACGGTTGTTTTTCTTATCAGAGATAACAGCAAATGGTGTTACTTCTGAACCTGTACCAGAAGTTGTCGGGATACCGATGTACTTCGCTTTCTTACCAAGCGATGGGAAGCGGAAGGCACGTTTACGGATATCCATGAATTTTTGAACCAAGTCACGGAAGTCGACTTCTGGTTGTTCGTAGAAGAGCCACATAACTTTAGCCGCATCCATTGGTGAACCACCACCCAGAGCGATAATTGTATCTGGTTCAAATGCTCTCATAACCTCAGTACCACGTTCTACAGTTGTGATATCTGGATCTGGTTCAACATCTGAGAAGACTTGGACAGTTACACGGTTGCTACGTGCGTTCAATTGGTCGATAACACGTTGAACGAAACCGAGTTTTTCGATTGATTTGTCCGTAACGATCATAACGCGTTCAATATCTTCACATGTTTGAAGGTATTGGATAGAATTGCGTTCGAAGTAAATTTTTGAAGGAACTTTAAACCATTGCATATTATTTCTACGTTTCCCTACTTTCTTGATGTTTAGGAGGTTAATCGCACTCACGTTATCACCAACTGAATTGCGTCCGTATGAACCACATCCAAGTGTCAATGATGGGATGAAGGCATTGTAAACGTCACCGATACCACCGAAAGTAGATGGAGAGTTCCAGATAATACGCATAGCTTTGATTTCTGTACCAAAGCGTTTAGCAAGCTCTTCGTCTTTTGTATGGATAGCTGCTGAGTGACCAAGTCCGTTAAACTCAACCATTTGACGAGCTTTTGTAAGACCATCTTCTGTATCTTCAGCTTTCAATACAGCGATTACTGGTGACAATTTTTCACGAGTCAGTGGTTCTTTTGGTCCTACTTCCTCACATTCTGCAGCCAAGATATTTGTTCCTTCTGGAACACTGAATCCTGCTTGTTCTGCAATCCATGCTGCTGGTTTACCAACAATGTTTGCATTTAGTTTAGCACCAGCACAGTTTTTGCTGTTTGCTTTCACACCAAAACAGAATTCTTCAAGAAGTGCTTTTTCTTTTTTATTTACAAAGTAAGTGTGGTATGATTTGAATTCTTCTACAAAATCGTCGTACACTTCTTTATCAATGATAACTGCTTGCTCTGATGCACAGACCATCCCATTATCAAATGATTTAGACATAACGATGTCATGAGCAGCTTGACGAAGGTCAGCAGATTTTTCTACATAGGCAGGAACGTTTCCGGCACCTACCCCAAGAGCTGGTTTACCACATGAATATGCCGCTTTAACCATGGCATTACCACCAGTTGCAAGGATAGTAGCAACACCTTCGTGGTTCATAAGCGCTCCAGTTGCTTCCATAGATGGCTCTGTAATCCATTGAACACAGTTTTCAGGCGCTCCAGCTGCGATAGCGGCATCACGAACGATCTGTGCTGCGTGGGCTGATGATTCTTGAGCTGATGGGTGGAAAGCAAACACGATTGGATTACGTGTTTTCAAAGCAATCAATGATTTGAAAATAGCTGTTGAAGTTGGGTTGGTTGTTGGAGTGACACCACAAATTACACCAACAGGTTCAGCAATCTTCGTCAACCCTGTAATTGGATCATCTTCGATAACTCCAACTGTTTTAACTCCACGCATATTGTTCACTACGTGTTCACAGGCAAATAGATTTTTCGTTGCCTTATCTTCAAATACCCCACGACCAGTTTCTTCAACTGCATGTTGTGCCAGTATACCATGCGCGTCAAGTGCTGCAACCGAAGCTTTTGCTACAATATAGTCAACTTGTTCTTGGTTCAACTTGCGCATCTCATCAAGTGCAACCAAGGCTTTTTTTACGAGACCATCGACATGCTTTTCAGCAGCAAGTTGTTTTTCCTCAGGTGTTACTGTTTTTTTATCAGCCATATTTTCCTCCATAGCTTTCAAGGATCGATATCCTTTGTTAATTTTTTCACAAGTTTATTATAACGCATTATTTCAACTTTGTAAACAGTTTCATAAACATTTCACAAAGAATTTTTAAACCCTTGTGAAATTTTTCTCATTTTCTTTTCTTATCAGGTTTTATCTTTAAAGTTTGTGAAATTTATTTCAAATATTTTTTATTTCACAAGCTTTCTTGGAAGAAATACTTGGAAAGAAAGGGATTTGCATGTAAGCGCTTACTTTAACATTCTAACAATACCTCCTTTGATAAGGAGGCTTTATTTTTGTTGAAAAACGCCTTGTTTAAAAGTCCCTTCATAAACGACTCCTTGTTCTGTTGTTAGCTTTCCTTTTCCTTCAGCCTGACCATTTACAAAATCACCTTCGTAGGTCCAGCCTTCTTTAGATTGAAAGGTACCTTTTCCGTTGAAGGCTCCATTGTTGAAGCCACCTGTATATTGATCTCCATTTTGGAAGGTGATGGTGCCTTGTCCATTCATTTTACCACGTACAAGACTGCCATCATAAACAATCGTTCCATTATCAAGCTTTAGAACACCTTTTCCGGGAATATTTAGAAAAAAGACGAGTACGGCACAGAAAACAATCATAACTACTGCCAAAAGCTCTAAACGTGGACGAGTCAGATAGACACGATACTTTTCGTAAAAATTCTTAAGATTTTCCACCTTCACTCTCCTTTTCTAAACGTTCTAACCAAGCTTGACACCCCTCTTGAACACGCCTATAGGTCTCTTCAAAATCCCCTGTGTACCAAGGATCTGGTACACTTTCAGATGCAAATGAGTAAATCTTATCTTGACAGTCTACTGGACACATCTGACGTAAGTCAGAAACATTTGAAGCATCCATTCCGATAATATAATCAAAGTCTTCAAAATCTTTCTTACTAATCTGAAGCGATGTCTTATTCTTGTCATAAGGAATCTGATACTGTTGAAAAACCCCCTGAGTTCCCTTATGAATTGGATTGCCATGTTCCCAAGAGGAAGTCGCTCGACTTTGGATTTCGTAATTATCTGTCATTGATTTCATAACAAACTCGGCCATAGGGCTGCGGCAAATATTTCCCAGACAGACAAAGACTAGTTTTTTCATCCCATTTCCTTTCTTTTATAGAAAAACGGGAGTTAGTGATCCCGTCTTATTTTTCAATTGCACCTTCGAGTGAAGCTGTTTCTTTAAGTGGTAATACTGTCTTGATAGCAGCTAGTTCAAAAGTCAAGTAAACCCCATCTACATCAAGAACAATTGTTTTCTTTTCTGTATCTACTTCATCGACTGTTCCATAAAGTCCACCGATTGTAATAACTTCATAGCCTTTTTGTAATTTATTCAAGCTTTCCATACGTTTTTGTGCTTGTTTCTTTTGAGAGCGTTGCGTAAAGAACATCAAGCCCACCATAGCCACAAGAATGATTAAAAATGTATATTGTGATTCCATTATATTCTCCTTTGTCTTTTACATAGGACTACTATATCAAATTTCAGCTACTTTTACAAGATTGTACCTTGCTTTTCTAGTAAGAAAAACCAGAGCTTGCGCCCTGATTTTTAGGATTATTTCAAGTTTTGAACGACTTTTACAAGATTTTCGACAGTAAAGCCATATTCTGACAATACTTTTGGTGCTGGGGCAGAGGCTCCGAAGGTATCAATACCAAGAACAGCACCATCTAGTCCAACATATTTGTACCAGTTTTGAGTTGCACCCATTTCGACTGCAACACGACGGCGAACTGCATTTGGAAGAATTTCTTCCTTGTAAGCTGCATCTTGTTTATCAAAGACATCTGTGGATGGCATGCTGACTACACGGACTTTTTCGCCTTGACTAGCCAATTCTTTAGCAGCCGAGACAGCAAGATTGACCTCTGAACCTGTCGCAATCAAGATTGTATCAAAGTCTGCTGCATTTTCATAGACAACATAGGCACCTTTTGCAACCTTGTCGAAGTCTGTTCCCTCTTCAACAGTCAAGTTTTGACGTGTCAAGACAAGGGCAGTTGGTGTTTTCTCACTTGTCACTGCAAGGTACCAAGCTGCTTGCGTTTCACGCGCATCTGCTGGACGGAAAACATTTAGATTTGGCATGGCACGAAGACCTGCTAAATGCTCAACTGGTTCGTGCGTTGGACCGTCTTCCCCAACCGCGATTGAATCGTGGGTAAAGACATAAGTCACAGGAAGTCCTTGTAAGGCTGACAAGCGAACAGCTGCCTTCACATAGTCAGAGAAGACGAAGAAAGTTCCACCATATACACGAAGTCCACCGTGAAGGGCCATCCCGTTCAAGATCGTTCCCATGGCAAATTCACGAACACCAAACTGGATGTTACGGTTCAAACGATTAGCATCGTCTTGAAGTCCGTCAGTCTTGATATAAGTCATGTTTGAGTGAGCTAGGTCAGCTGAACCACCCAAGAAAGTTGGTAACTTAGCTGCCACAACATTCAAGGCATCTTGACTTGAATTACGAGTTGCTTGAGAGAAGCCATTTTCTAAAGCTGGGAAGTCTGCTGGAGTCACTTCAACTGGATCACGTCCATCGATGATAGCTTCTACTTCCGCAGCCAATTCTGGATGCGCTTCTTTATAGTCAGCAACTAATTTTGTCCAAGCTTCATAAGCTGATGCGCCACGGTCTGCAACATGTTCTTTGAAATCAGCATAAACTTGTTCTGGAATTTCAAATGGTTCATAGTCCCAACCGAGAGCTTGACGAGTAGCTGCAGTTTCATCTGCTCCAAGAGGAGCACCATGTACGGCATTAGTTCCTTGTTTATTTGGAGAACCGTATCCAATAACAGTCTTCACTTCAATCAAAGATGGCTTGCCTGAAGCTTTAGCCGTTTCGATAGCAGCATGGATTGCTTCCAAGTCTGTTCCATCTTCAACCAAGGCAGTATGCCAACCGTAGGCATTGTAACGGTCACGAACGCTTTCTGTAAAGGAATCCTTTGTCTCACCATCCAAGTTGATGTCATTTGAATCATAAAGGACAACCAACTTATCTAGTTTTTGCAAGCCTGCGTACGAAGCTGCCTCGCTTGAGACACCTTCCATCAAGTCTCCGTCTCCACAGATAACGTAAGTATAGTGGTCAAAGATATTGTAGCCTTCGCGGTTATATTTGGCTGCCAAGAAACGTTCTGCTTGGGCAAAACCAGTGGCAGTTGAAATCCCTTGACCTAGAGGACCTGTCGTAGCATCAATCCCTGCTGTATGGCCAAATTCTGGGTGACCTGGTGTTTTTGAACCCCATTGACGGAAGCTCTTGATCTCATCCATGCTGACATCTTCAAAACCAGAAAGGTGAAGAAGAGCATAAAGGAGCATTGAACCATGACCTGCTGAAAGAATAAAACGGTCGCGGTTAATCCAGTTTGGTTGAGCTGGATTGATACGAAGTTGTTTTGTAAAGAGGCTGTAAGCCATCGGAGCTGCTCCCATAACCACACCTGGGTGACCTGAGTTGGCTTTGTTGATAGCGTCAATACCTAGGAAACGAATTGCATTAACAGATAGATTTGACATAGAATTTCCTTTCTATTTGAGGTGATTATTGAATCACACATTCTATTTTACTATTATATGAAAATTATCCGTATCATGCAACATACGGATAACCTCCAAAGAATATTTTTATATTATAGCAAAGCTTTAAATTGAATGTTAGAGTCTTGTTCAAAACAATCATCAAAACCACGTGGATGATGGTATTCTACTAAGTGTTGATCTTGAGGATAAGTGTACTTACCGCCAACTTCCCAGATAAATGGATGGAAATCGTATTGCAAGCGATCTTTTCTCATTTTCCAAAGTTCTAGAATCTCATTAGTAGAAGCCATGAAGTTAGACCAGATATCATAGTGAACTGGGATAATGACTTTGGTACGCAGATTTTCTGCCATACGAAGAAGGTCGATAGATGTCATTTTATCTTGGATACCTACCGGATTTTCACCATAGTTATTCAAAGCAACATCAATTTTAAAGTCTTTACCATGTTTTGCAAAATAGTTTGAGAAGTGAGAATCTGCACCATGATAGATGGTTCCACCTGGTGTTTCAAAGATATAGTTAACAGCCTTTTGAGCCATTTCTTCATCTGTAACAGCTAAGCCAGCAAGTTCACCGCCTGTCTCATCAGCACCGTTCACTGGGAGAGTTACCAAGCAAGTACGGTCAAATGATTCTACTGCATGAATCTTCATATCTTTTAATTCGATAGTGTCACCTGGTTTAACAACTATGATACGTTCTTTTGGAACACCCCATCCTTCCCAGATTCGTCCACAGTGGTAAGGACCGATAAACTTAACATGCTCTAACTTCGGATTGTTGAGAATTGCTGCAGCTGTGTATGGGTCGATATGATCACTATGGAAGTGTGAAACTAAGTAATAATCTAGTTCGTTGATAGCAAATGGATCGATAACCATTGGCTGAACACGCAAGTTTGGTTGCAACTTACGAACACCTGCCATATTTGCCATTTGGTGCCCACGAACCATATCTTTCACTTTTTTGGTTGATTTTCCACGGTTTGACCAAAGGTCCATGACAACGTTAGCACCACCTGGTGTCTTAATCCAAGTACCACAGTTGCCTAGCCACCACATGGCAAAATTGCCTTCAGGTACGACTTCTTCTTCGATTTCTTCGTTCAACCATGTTCCCCACTCTGGGAAAGTAGCTAAAATCCATGACTCTCTTGTAATTTCTTTGACATTTGGCATATGTTGCCTCCTTTGGATATAATTGTTATCTTTGAGATTAGTATACCATCCTTCAAAACACTAAAAAAGACCAAGAAAAACACAGGTTTGTGTTCATCATTGGACTGTCCTTCAAATATCTTCCAAAAAAGCTTGAACTACTATTTCTTGATTTATAAGTGTTTGAACCTCTTCTTGGAACTTACTAGCCAACTTACTGTCTACAATATAAGACGAAATAAGACTAGAAAGATTTTCACTGAAACTTTTGCTCTCATTACGAAATATATTGTGTTTAAGATAGTCTAGCATTTTCAAAATATCTTCTGCTTCAAGGATAGGATTAACCCTTAAAATCGGAAATCTGCTATCCAAATCATCATTAGTAGTAATCACTACATCAACTTGTGCAATATCTTCCACACTCTTAAATTGTTCTGTTGTAAATACAGTGCCAATTTGCTCATTTGGAAAATAAAGTTTGCATTGTTTCAGCAAAAGTCTCGAAACCGCAACACCTTCATCACAAACGAGATAAACTTTTTTCATATTTTTTTGAGACGATGGTGTATACTTTAAAAATCCTCCAATATGAATCGTCAAATAGGCAATATCATCGTCTGTTAGCCGAATAAACCATGCTCCTTCTAAAATTTCCGCAGATTTTCTAGTGACTAAAAATAATTCTCCATACTTGGATCGAATTTGTTTTGTTAGAGGATTTTTAGAAAAAATACCGTAAGTCTTTCTAAATAACAAGGCTTTACAGTGGATCATCAAATTTCTTAACAAATCATCCTTGTTCTCAATCTCCATTCGGATTTGTGATTCAAAATACCAGATGAATTCTTCTAAAGCAAGTTTTAACTGCCGAAAATCATCACTTTCTGCATGAATATCCAAATCTTTACGATAGGAGAGGAGAAGAACAGCTACAAGAGAAACTTCAAGTTCTGACAAAGAAATTTCAAACTTTTGAAACAACCGTTCTCCTAATTTCTTAGACACCTGATACTCTATTCTTTTTCTTATCAAAGAAAATTCTTTCTCTATATCCTGATGTCTTTCTTGATACTGTTCAACATTATGACAGCTTAACAGCAAATAAGGTAGAACCTGCAACATAAAAGTTACTTCATGATGATTTATTTTCTTCCCTAAATCTTGTTCAACTAAAGGAACCTGTTCCTTAAAAAATTGGTTCATTTCAACAGAAAGCAAACACTCACCATCTAACCTCTCTTTCATCTTATCTTCTAAAATAGATACAAAAGTGGCATTTTCTTCCATAAAAATATGATATAGAAGCGATTGAAGATACTGAATTTTATTAAGAGGGTGGGCATGAAGATGGTATCCCTGTGACTTGCTCACTTGCAAGGTCACCTGATATTGTTCCAAAGTTAGTTGATAACGAATACTATTCAAATCATTGAGAACAGTATTCCTAGACACCTCTGTTAACTCCATCAATTTTTCAATCGTAATACGTTCTTTAGAAATACCTATCCATAGTAACATTATCATCATACGTTCATGCGCACTCATGATATAATCGTACGAATCTACTTCCGATAATAGTTCACAACAAGCATCTCTCTGCTCTTCCGTTAAGTGAATACCAATTCGTGGAATACTAATGATATGAAGCGCCTCGTCACCCAAAGCAGCATTGATTTTGTCAATGTGATAATAAATTTTCCTTCTTGACTCTTTCAAATCTTTTGAAATCGCCATAATCGTTTTGGACGTTTCTTGATCCATCAAATATTGAAGCAAATCACAACTTGCCTTATCCAGTACCATATTTCATACTCCTCTATCAATCAACTGCCTTGAAAACAACTTTATAATAGTATCACATTCACTAACGCATTTCAATTATCAACAGTAGTCTCTTAATAACGAATACTTACAATTACAAAAGCGAGGCTTGGATCGAAAGGTCCTAGCCTCTTTTCAATTCAATTTCTTATTTCTTTTGACCGTAATAAGCATTTGGTCCATGCTTACGTTGGTAGTGCTTTTCTAGGATGTACTGGGGAGCAGGTTCAACTCTTGGATTGATTTGCTCTGTGAAACGATTCATCTTAGACACTTCCTCTAGTACAACAGAGTGATAGACAGCATTCTC
This sequence comes from Streptococcus oralis subsp. dentisani, assembly GCF_002860905.1. Classification (GTDB taxonomy): domain Bacteria; phylum Bacillota; class Bacilli; order Lactobacillales; family Streptococcaceae; genus Streptococcus; species Streptococcus oralis_BA. The sequence continues at coordinate 15,210 of NZ_PKIG01000009.1, forward strand.
TGGATTTTTTCCCCAGGTGAATGGACCGTGATTGCGTACAACAATTCCTGGTACTTCAACCGGGTTAAGTCCGCGACGTTCAAACTCTTCTACGATAACTAGGCCAGTATCTTTTTCATAGGCCACTTCTACTTCATCCTTGGTCAAACTACGGGCGCAAGGGATTGAACCGTAGAAATAATCTGCATGGGTTGTTCCGTAGAAAGGAATATCGCGTCCAGCTTGAGCCCAACCAACTGCTTCTGTCGAATGGGTGTGGACCACACTACCAATTTCTGACCAAGCCTTATATAACTGCACATGAGTTGGAAGATCAGAAGATGGTCTTAAATCCCCTTCTAGGACATTACCATCTAGATCAGTCACCACCATGTTTTCAGGTGTCAATTCGTCATAATCTACGCCTGATGGTTTGATAACAATGACACCGAGTTCGCGATTGACTTCCGATACATTGCCCCAGGTAAATTTGACAAGTCCATGTTTTGGCAATGATTGATTGGCATCACAGACTCGTTTACGCATAGCATTAATTACTTGATTCATCTTACATCAAACCTGCTTTCTTAATTAGTGGATAGAGAAAAGCTTGCGCCTCTTGAATGGCTGCGCGTGTTTCTTCTACAGTTTCACAATTTTCAGACCACATTTCGATTAGGAAAGGTCCATTATAATTGGTTTGTTTTAAAATATCGAAAGCTTCTTCCCATTTGACACAACCTTGCCCAAAAGTTACATCTCGGAACTGGCCCTTTGAACTTTCTGTCACTGCATAAGTATCCTTGAGATGGAGAGCTGCGATGGCATGATGCCCAAGATAAAATTCACTGTAGACATCATTATGCCATGCAGATACATTACCAATATCTGGGTATACAAAGAGGTAGGGAGAGTCAATCTCTTTTTCTACAGCCAAGTATTTTTCGATGCTATTGATGAAAGGATCATCCATAATTTCAATAGCAAGTACCACCTGAGCCTCTTCAGCCCAGTCACAAGCTTTTCTCAAATTTTTGATAAAACGTTGGCGTGTCTGGGGTGACTTTTCCTCATAATAAACGTCGTAACCAGCTAATTGAATAGTACGAACTCCCAAGTCTTGGGCTAATTCAATACATTTTTTCATGAGTTCTAGAGATTTTTCCTCTATAACTGGATCATTTGATCCCAATGGGTAGCGACGATGGCCTGAAAAACAGATAGAAGGAATACGAACACCAGTTTTATAGATTGCTTTGACAACTTCCAAACGCTCATCCTTGCTCCAGTCCAGTCTTGCTAAACGCTCGTCACGTTCATCAATAGACATCTCTACAAAATCAAAGCCTAACTCCTTGGCAAAATTTAAACGTTCTAGCCAAGTAAAGTGTGTCGGGGTTGCCTTTTCATAAATTCCAATTGGACGTGCCATGGTTTACCCCCAAATTCGTCTGATTTCATCCTTGAAGGCACGCGCTGCTCCTGCTGGATCCGCAGCTTCTGTAATTCCACGACCTGCGATGAAGGTAAAGACATCAACGCCTTCAAATAGTTTGAGAGTATCTACATCTAGACCACCTGTTACAGACACACGGAAGCCCATGTCGATGAGTTTTTTAACCTTATTAAGGTCTTTTTCACCCCAAGTCTCACCAGCAAGAAGTGCATCACGAGATTGGTGATAAATAGCTTGTGAGATACCAGCATCTAGCCAAAGCTGAGCTTGTTCAAAAGTCCAATCGCCATAAAGTTCAATCTGGATTTCGCCTCGGTCTCCACGTTCAGCCGTGATAGCCTTTAGAGCCGCTTCCATAGTAGGGATAGTTGCACAGCAGATACAAGTCATCCAATCGGCACCACGAACGGCATTATTTTTGGCAACTGTTCCACCAGCATCGGCACATTTTGTGTCTGCCACAATAATCTTATCTGGAAAAAGGCTTCGCAAGACTTCAACCAGTTCACTTCCAACTTGTAATAAGCAAACAGTTCCAGCTTCGATAATATCTACTTCCTGACCAACAGAAACAGCTGCTTTAATCGCTCCTTGCAAGTCTGAATGATCTAATGCAACTTGTAAATTAGGTATTCTTTTTGTCATTTCTTTATTCCTCTTTCTAACTTTCCAAATCCAATCCTTCGAGATAAGGGCTATCCTTAGATTCTTCAATCATAGCCAAGACATCTTCTTTAGTCTGGCAAGCCTGTAAACGTGAAATAGAATCTTCTAATTCAAACAGGGCAATGATTTGTGGAATGGCTACACTTGTGTGAATTTTTGAGCTTGTTGCTGCTAGTGCCAACAAAACAGATACCTCTTTCCCATCTGAAAATACAACAGGATTTTGTAAGGTAATCAATGAAAAGGCATCACTTTGCACACCCGCTTCAGGTCTAGCGTGGGGCATAGCCATACCTGGCATCAAGATATAGTACGGGCCATACTCTTCAGTCGATTCAATGATAGCATCGTAATACTCTGACAAAATTGCCCCACTTTCAATCAAGGGATCTACCGCTACCTTGACTGCTTCTTTCCAATCGTGAGCCTCTAAACCTAGTCGGATCGAGTCATTGTCAATTAAAGCTTGTTTTAAATTCATATCTGCCTCCTTTATTTAAAGAGGGAGAAGGACAGAAACGATAACTCTCAGTTTCTGTCCAGCCCCCTCCAACCTTTTACTGTAGTGCTTGACTGAGTTTTTCTGTGATTTCTTTATCATCCATCAAGTTGTCAAGCCCAATTAACTTCCCATTAGTTCGCCCTTCCAATTCTTGAATCAAATGAAGAGAAGCGATTACGATGTCATATCCTGCTGCTAGACCTTTAGCTTCACCGACACTGCATGAATTGACTGTAAAATCTGTTTGATTAAGCTTACGGAGAGCATTTTCAACCTTCATCTTGATAACCATTGATGAACCCATTCCATTTCCGCACGCTGCTAATACTTTAACCATTTTATTTCTCCTTTTCTAGATACTAAGCTTCTTCTTGAACTTCACCGTTGTAATATTTCCCTTTATCTTTTGCTTTGGCAAATTGAAGTTGAGGAATAACAAGCAAGAAGAGACACACAAGTACATAACCAACAATACCAAGGTATTTGAAGATATATCCAAATCCAAGCCATGGGAATTCAAAGTCGATATTTCCATGGTAACCACCATAAGATGCTAAATCAAGAAGAGCTACACAGAGAGCTCCTAAAGCAACTTGGAGAACACCTGAGATGAAGGATAGGATAACAGCCGCTTTCCATCCACCGCGTTTATCAGCGTAGACCGCAATGGCTGCATTGTCAAAGAACACTGGTACAAATCCTGTAATAATAAGAATCGGATTTTTAAAGACGATGAGCAAGACAATTGTGATCAATTGACCAATCAAACCAAAGGCAAATCCTGACAAGACAGCGTTTGGAGAACCAAATCCATAAGAAGCTGCAACGTCAACCGCTGGGAATGAGCCTGGCAACAATTTGTTTGAAATACCTTGGAAGGCGTTTGTCAACTCAGATACGAACATGCGGACACCTTGCATCAAAACGAACAAGTAAACTGAGAAGGTAAAGGCTGTTTGAATAATGTACATAAAGAAATCTTGTTTAGCAGGATTGAATAGAGTTCCTGAAGTGATGACTTCTTTATTAGACATAATGTCTGGACCCAAGATTAAAAGAATGGCTCCGAAGAATACGAGCATCAAGGTAGCAGATGCAACAACTGTATCGTGGAAGATTGAGAGGAACTTAGGTAATTTAAGATTGTCTAAACTTTCTTCTTTCTTACCAAAGCGTCCTGCTACTTTATCTACAAACCAGATTGCAAATTGCTGTTGGTGACCAATCGCAAATCCGCCACCACCAGTCAAGCGTTGAGTTGCCTCAACAGTCATATTTGAACTAACCGCCCAGTAAAGTCCACAGATGATACCAATCGCTGCTGTACCGTAAGCATTGCGCAATTGTGGTACTAAGAATAGAACCATAAGAGATACTGTTGCAGCTTGTTGTACCATGATGTGACCAGTAATAAAGAGGGTTCTTACCTTCGTAATCTTGCGAAGAGCTACGAGCAAGATATTTATTCCGAAACCAATCAATAGAGCTGTAGTTGCAGTTCCAACAAAATCTGGAAACTCTGCTGCAATTTTGTTGTTTGCTGCAGCAAGTCCAAAGTAAGGGTCGATAACCGCTGCGCCAATTTGGAATTTGTAGTTAAGGGCTGCTAAGATCGGACGGAAGGTTGTAACCAAACCACCCGCACCCACGTTGAGCAACATATACCCTACTGTTGCTTTAACAAACCCTGAGAAAACATCATGGGCAGGTTTTTTCAAAAGTGCGTATCCTACCAACACCAATAAACCTACGAAAAATGCGGGATTCTGCAAAATATTGCTAGAAAACCAATTTAGAACACTTGAAATGACTTCCATAATTGTTCTCCTTTTGAATTGTTTTTGTAGGTTTATTATATACTTTGAAAGCGTAAACAAAAAGACCAAGAATTACACAGCGGACTGTTCACTCTTGGACTGTATGATTTATGATATTTTAATGATTAGCTTAATTTCTCGTAGCTAGATAAAATGGAAAAATTTTATCATAAGATTTCAGTAAATTTTCCACGATATCTTCTTCAGATGAATTTTCTGTCACAGAAACATCTGCTTTAACTAACACTTTTCGGATTTCTTGGCTGCCTACCTTCTCGACTAAGACCTGACGATTTTCTTCGTTCGCCTCCCACCATTGACTTTGGCCATCAGAGTAGGCTAGATAATAAATCCCTTCTACAACTGGAACTTCTAGGACCTTGGCTTGTTGCTCCAAGGTTTGCTCATCCTTCTTGCGCTCGATGAAACTGACTTCTAGTGAGACTCCAAAATCAGAAGAACTTCCATATAAACGTAAGGCTATCATAGGTTCTGCCACTTGTCCGCCTCTCTGTAGATAAACCCAAAAATGTGGTCGCAAACGCTGCGCTTGGTTCATCCACTGGCTAGTCTGTTGAAGTTGCCATTCTGGATGGCTTGCTTGAAAGGCTTTAGCCAGTTCTGTAAAAGCCTTTCGTGCCTCTTGACCTTTGTGGCGGAATGCCAGCATTTTCTCTCGCTCTGCTCCCGCCTTATCAGGATTACGGTACTGCAAACCAGCAAAGTCTAAATAGTCTCTTATCTTATTCAACATTAATTTAATCTCCTCCAGCTAGCAAAAAATCAGGATAACCCTGATTTTACTTATTCTGTATCTACGACAACATAACGATTTGGCTCATCACCTTCAGAGTAACTGGTCACGCCATCCATACGTGAAATAATACGATGAATAATCTTGCGTTCGCTATTCGACATTGGATCTGTCTGATGACTACGTCCTTCTTCTAAAACACGAGTCGCCAATTTTTGCGCATAGGTCTGCAAGACTTCTGCACGGTGTTCAACATAATCATTGACATTAATAGTGATATAGAAGGTTCTTGAATAGCGATTGTAAAGATAATTTTGAGCCAATAGTTGCAAGGCCTTCAAGACTTTACCATGGTAGCCGATAATACGACCTGGTTCGTTAGTATCAATTTGCAAATTGATACTACGACGGTTATAATCATTTGAAAGTGTGGCTTCAACATCCATGTCATCAATAATTGTTTGAACATAAGTCGTTACTTCCGTAGCTACTTGTTCAATATCAAAGCTCGGTTCAACCTTCAAGCCCAAGTCTTCTAGTTCTTGACTTTCAGTTTGCTCGGCTTGGCTTTCAATAATAGGAATTTCTACTTCTTCTTCGAGAGCAGTTTCTTCAAGTTGTAATTCATTTAAAATCTCAATGTGACCAGTTTCTTCTAAAATGGTATTAGCATGTTTTTCATTTTTCAAGATTTCAGCCTTGACTTCATCAGAAATACCTTGACCTCCCTCTTCAATCTTTTTAATTGCTTCTACAACATGACCCAAATCAACCGTTGCTTCACTGACTGTTTTAACAGGCTCATTCAAATCATTGATTTGTTTTGGAACTCCCTTCACAGCTTGTTGGTTTGCTTTTACAACTGTCGTTTCACTAATAGCATCGATATCCACTTGGGCTGGTTTTTTACCAAATAAGCCAAGAAACCCTTTTTTCTCACGAGAAATGACTTTGATGTGAGCCTTCAGTCTTGGGATATCTAATTCTTTCAATCCTTTCTGGATTGCTTCTTCAACAGTTGAACCTGTAAATACTACCATTACCAGATTCCTCCTTATTATTTCGTTTTCTGAGCCTTTTTCTTGGCTTTTCTTTTTCTATTTTCCAAATCTTTTTGTGCCTGTACTACGGCCTCACGCTCTGCAATAATCTTGAATGGATTATTCAAGAAATAGGTTTGCAAGACTTGATAAGCATTGGAAACTGCCCAGTAGAGCGCTACTCCGCTTGGAGCATAAACCCCAAAGATAAAAATCAAGACTGGAATCCCATACATCATCGCAGTTGTAGCCCCATTACGCTCAGACAAGGCTTTATTAGACAGCCAAGTACTTAAAAAGGTAAATACAGCTGCTAAAACAGGAAGAACAAGGGTTGTATCCACACCACCAAGGTTAATCCATAAGAAATGACCTGTCTTTAAAAAGTCAACTCTTGATAGAGCTTGGAACAAAGCCAAGATAACCGGCATCTGAATCAAAATCGGCCAAAGAGAATCTGACTGTCTGACACCCATTTCTTTAAAGACTTTACGCATTTCTTGCTCTAGCTTGGTTCTGCTTTCCATATCACGACCTGGATATTGTTCTCGAAGCGCCTTAATGCGTGGTTGAGCTTCCTGCATTTTTCTGGAAGCCACCATTTGCACTTGGAAGACTGGCAAGAGAACTGTACGAATCAAGACCGTAAAGAGGATAATCCCCACTCCGATACTGATATCAAACGATAAAAAGCGAATGATTTCCGCAAAGAAGTAAACAAATTTACTCCAAAAATCAGCCGAATCGGCTGTAATATCGCTAGTTGTCCCATTAGTCGCACAGGCTGTCATGATCAATAGAGACAGTCCTAGCAAACTAGTCAACTGTAGTTTCTTTTTCACTCCCATTTCCTTCCTGGTAAATCTTTGATAATTTTAATACGTGGAGTAGATTTTTCTCCATCTCTGCGTATCCCAAGGTTTCGACCCCTTTTCGAGCAATGACAACAAAATCGACATCTTCTACCAGACTCCCTTTTGCATTCTGGATAATATGCCGAATCCGTCGCTTAATTTGATTTCTAGTGACGGCATTCCCCAGTTTTTTGCTAACTGATAGACCTACTCGAAAATGGTTTTTCTGATTTTCTAATTGGTAGACAACAAATTTGCGATTGGCAAAACTTGTCCCCTCCTTGAAAATCGCCTTAAAATCTTTCTCTCTTTTTACACGAAAGTTTTTCTTCAAAACTCAACTCCATCTATTAAATTACTACTATTATACCATATTTTTCAAAAAAGCCAATCATAGCAAGGTTTTGCACAATTTCATCAGAAAAAGAAGCTGGAAAAATCTCTTTCCCAACTCCTTGTACTAAATATTTTTTCTAGTTTTACTTATTTTTTCAAGCGTTCAACGTCACGGGCAATGACCAATTCTTCATCAGTTGGAATAACCAATACACGGATCTTCGCTGCCTCTGTTGAGATGTCTCCTGTCACACCAAAGACGTTCTTTTCTGGGTCAACATCACAACCAAACCAAGAGATACCTGAGATAACATCTTCACGCACATTTGCAGCATTTTCACCGATACCTGCAGTAAAGATAATAGCATCTGCTCCATTTAAGACTGCAAGGTATTGACCGATATGTTTTTGGATACGGTCAACATACATTTCATAGGCTAAAGTGGCATCGTGGTCCCCTTCTTCCATAGCAGCAATCACATCGCGCATATCACTAGATTTGCCTGAAACACCCATAAGCCCTGATTCACGATTAAGGACGTGACTAATATCCTCAGGCGTGTTAAAGTCCTCTGTATATTGCATTAAATAAGGAATGATAGCTGGGTCAATATCCCCTGTACGAGTTCCCATCATCACACCACCAAGTGGAGTGAATCCCATTGAAGTATCGACAGATTGACCACCCTTAACAGCTGTAATAGAAGCACCATTACCGATGTGGCAAGTAATCAATTTCAAGTCTTCTAATGGACGTCCCAAAAGTTTTGCGGCTTCTCCTGCTACAAACTGGTGACTTGTACCGTGGGCACCATATTTACGAACCTTGTTTTCTGTGTAATATTTTGTTGGGAGAGGGTAGCGATAAGCTTTCTCTGGCATACTTGTGTGGAATGAAGTATCAAAAACAACTACACTGGTAATGTCTGGCAACAACTCCTTGAAGGCACGAACACCTGCTGCATTGGCTGGATTGTGGAGAGGAGCCAACAAGCTCAACTCTTCAACTTTTTCTAAAACATCTCCCTCAACGACTGTTGATTCTTTGAAATATTCTCCACCTGCAACAACACGGTGTCCAACACCTGTAATCTCATCATAAGCCTTGATAATATCGAAACGAATCAAGTCATCCAATAAGATTTTAACAGCTTGTGTATGATTTTCGATATCCAAAATTTGTTGCTCAGAACGGCCGTCAAATTTTACAGTCGAAATTGAATCTTTCAAACCGATACGTTCAATCAAGCCTTTGGCTAACACTTTTTCCTCTGGCATTAAGTATAATTGCCATTTCAAACTTGAACTTCCTGCATTGATTGCAATTGTTTTTGTCATAACAAGACTCCTCTTTTAAGCGTTTTCAACTATTATAACAAAATCTATTTTATATTTCAGTACCTTGAGTCCGTTTTTGAAAATTTTCTTTAAATTTCATTAAAACACTTGCATCTTGCAAGCTAGCAAGTGGATAAACAAAAGGCTCTACTGCTATTTCACTTTTCTTCTGTAGGATAAAAATGGTCTTGGATTGTTTGGCATTAGCAAAAAGATTTTCAGGCAGACTAATCATAGCAACCAGACTGGCCTCTTCTTTCAACCACCCTTTCAACAAATCACTTTGAGGACTGGTCAACAAATCACTCGGAGCTAGAAAAATAGCGTATCCGTCTGACTTGAGGTACTTAAGTCCTTGTTCCATGAGCAAGTGATGGGCGTAAGTATGTTCTTGACTAGAAGCAACTTGATGGCGCGACGCAACAGCATCATCAGGATAATAGCCAACAGGCAAGTCGCTGATAACCACATCACTTTCTTTGAGCATTTGTGGACGAACGGCATCTCCTTGGACAAAACCAGCCTGCAAACCAATCACATCTGCCATACTAGCCGCCAAATCAATCAGCAAATCATCCACTTCTATTCCCAAATAATCCACCTTTTTATCAAGCGAGGTCAAGAAAGTAGCCCCCAGAATTCCCATGCCAGAACCCATTTCGAGGATAGTGATTTCCTCCTCTTTAAACAGCTCTTCCACAATAAACACTAAAAGTAAAGCAATGGCATCTGGTGTAAACTGGTGATTGGCCTGTAGGGGCTCTGTTTGCCCAGCCTTCATCAAGAGAAACTGGTAGGTCTTGAGCCATTCTTCTTTGCGTAGTGCTAAACGCTTAAGAGCCTGATTGTTCTCCTTAACCTGGTTTAGCTCCGTCTTACCATCCAGATAGATGCTGTTTTGCTCCACCAAGGCGTCATAAAAGTTGGTCGTCAAATCACTTTGGATGACTTGGACATTCTCTAGTAAATATGTATAAGCTTGTTCAATTTTTTCAAAATCCATATTCCTATCTTATCAAATTTCCCTGCGTTTTTCCATCCTTATAAAAAAATCACTCCCTGACTAGGCGAGTGATTTTTGAGCTACTGTTAAAAAGAGTTCTGAGTAATTTCCTTGAAACAGGTCTTCAGCGCTATAGAGAATCTGACTATGCACCGATGAAAAACCATGATCAATTAGCTTGTTTTCCAGTTCACCTAAATCAAATCCATGATGGTTAGCTTCTGTCTTGGTAAAATCGGCAATAAGGAGTCGCCCATCTTCCTTCAAATGCTGATGAAACAGTGAGAGAGCTGCATCCAAATCAGGCATATGATGAAGAACCCGACTAACAACAATGCAATCAAACTCTTGCTTCAAGGGATTTTCCAGTAAATCCTGCTCCAAAAACTGGATATTCTTGATGTCTTGCTGCTCCGCTTTTAAACGAGCCTGCTCCAGCATTTTCTCAGAAATGTCTACAAGAGTGACTGACTTAGCCTGCTTGGCTAGGGGCAAGGCTAATAGACCCGTCCCTCCACCGAAATCCAGAATTTCTTTGTCAGAGAGCAAATCCACCTGTTTTTCGATAGCTTGATAAACCAAGTTTGCTAGAAAGATATTTTTAGGGGAATCGAAAGTTTCTGCTTTGTGATTAAAATCATGTCTCATGCTTTTAGTTTAGCACAAAGTATCTCGATTGGCTAGGAATTCTCTTTCTTTTCAGACTTCTCGCCTGATTTTTTCTTCTCCGCTTTTTCACTTGAATCAGTCGCTGCCTCTTTCTTTTCATCTGTTTTCTCTTCTTTGATTTTGACTGAAGGAAATAGGAACTCATATTGGCTCTTAGGCGTGTGAACCCTTGTCACCAAGTTTGTTTTCTTATTTTGATAACTCACCTGACCCAGATTAAAGGCCTGTTCTCCACTTTCTTGTTCAGCTTTATCCTTGGTTCGCTTGGCCATGGCAAAAGCGATTAACTTTTCTTTATTCAAAGCATAGTCTTGATAGTGGGCGACTTGTCGGTTCAAGTAAAATTGCAACAAAAGACTAAAGATGGCTACCATGGTGACTGCATAGAGGAGAACTCCCGCCTTAACTTTTTTCTTTTTCCACACGATAGATGAACTCCCTTTCTAAGCCTTTTTGAAACTGGAAACGAAAACGAACCACTTGATTGTCCTCTGTAATTTGAGCTGATTTGAGTCCATAAACCATAGGTTGATAACCCCGTCCACTGGCATCGGTTTTCCGAAAATCATCTGATCTTGACTTACCTATCGCAATTTCCTTGCCATCCTGCTTCATATAGAGGCGATTTCCCTCCACTTTTTCGAACTGCGAACGGTCTAATTCTGCCTCTAGCTGATCCACAAACAAGAGCCACTCTTTTTGCTCACTTTGCTGCTGGTAGCGAACTTCTGAAATGAGGAGCTGACTCATGGCTTGAAAGAGGAGTAAACTTCCACTGATGACAATAAGAGCAATCAGGGATTCTAACAAGGTAAAAGCCTTGATTTTATGGCTCTTTGATAGCCAACAACTGTTCTGAACCATGGTAGACCTCCAATCCCTTTTCACTAGAAAACACCTGAATCTCAACTCCGTTTATGTTTACCTGATTTTGACCTGTCTGCAAAGCCATCTTAGCTACACGCAAGACTTCTTCCTTTTGCAAGATTTTTGCTTCTTCCTGCCTATTTTTCTGAATTTGTCCCAAAAGGAGGGTTGCAATGCTGGCAAAGATAGCTAGAGCGACTACTGCTTCCAGTAAAATCACTGCCCTAATCTTTTGTTTCCTTAATGCGTTTAATTTTTCCATTTCCTAGATATAATTGATAACGAATTGCTCCTTTACTGGTCTGAAATTCAACCTTAGCTAGGGACGAATTGCCCCCAGCTCGGTCAAATGTAATACTTTGGCCTGATGGTGCCTGAATTCCTTTAGGAACTGTCAACTTTTGACTGCCGTTACTGATCGTCTGCCCATCTAAGTTTAGACTGGCCTTTTGCTGACTGGCTACACTGCGCTTTTGGGTTTCCCGATAAAGTTCCTCAAACTCCATAAAGAAAATCTGCTCCTCTACCGCCGCAAAAGTGGACTGAACAGAGCCTGACAAGCCCAAGGCAAGGATACTCACAAGTCCCAAAACCAAGAGACTTTCCAGCATGGTAAAGGCCTTAATCATTGACTTTACGATTTGTTCCTCCATTTTTAGTATGGTATTCTTTATAAGCTTTAGCCTGTTCTTCCGTGATTCGCCCATCTGCTTGTAACTTGCTTAGGCTAGCATCTTCATTTTTATCCAAGCTATAAAGCTCTGCCTGACTTTCCACCACCTTAACAACAGCAGCTTTTCCTTTATCATTGACCGCCTCTTTTTGCTTGGTCAAATTAGGTACAAAGAGCAAGAGAAGCACGCTGATGATGAGCAAGACCACCAACATCTCTACCAGAGTGAAAGCTTTAACCTTAGCTTTTTTCAAGAACGTCATCATTTTTTTCATTTTAAAAATTTACCTCCATATTTTGATACATGGGCATAAGCATTGCCGCATAAAGTAAAACGATAATCAGAGCCACAAAGATAAAGACCAGTGGCTGCACCAGATTCATGGTGCGGTTGACTCGGGTAAAAAAGGCTTCCCAAGTTTTTTCAGCATAGATTTCCAACTCACTACCCAGCTTGGACTTGACTTCCCCATACTCGATGATGAGACTCAACTCCTTCTTAAAGAAAGTATAGGTTCCTATAGTCTGAGAAAATTCCTGACCATTTTGTAGGGCTTGAGCCAGATCTTGACCGATTTCTTTAAAGAGCTGGGAACCTTGTTCCTGCATCATCTGAAAAATCTGCATCAGCTCCATCCCCTGCGAAATCATGTTCCCCCACTCACGCGCGTAATAGGCTGTCAAATAGATCTGCACAAAGATTCCAAGAAAGGGAAGGCGTGCTAAGATAGAAAAGACCCGCATCTTAGAACTTCTTTTATATAAAGTGAGTGCTAAAAGGACACCTACTGAAACAAACCCTACCATTACTAGAAAAATTTGTGGTAGATTGCCAATGATTTGAGTGGCAATATTGCTACTATCCAGTTGTGGTAGTAGGTAGTTCCGTAGCCCCAGCATGATTAAAAGAAGAAAACCCAGCAAAATCAAGGGATAGGTCGCTACCTCAATTAGTTTTTTCTTGACCTTGGCCAGATTATCTAGATATTCTTCTATCTTTCCCAAACTCAGGTGAAGATTCCCATGGACTTCAGCTAGGGATAACTGAGTGACAATGGCACTTGAAAAACCTAAACTTTCCATCATTTCTGAGAATGATTTCCCCTGAGACAAGCCCGTGCGCATCTGGGTCACACACTGCTTGTCCAATAAGGCACTCCTATCTAAAAAGGAGATGGTCTCCACCAGATGAAAACCGCTGGAAAAGAGATTGTTAAACAAGGTGATGATATTTTTTTGCTTAGCTGTAGCTAATTTTTTCCGTTTCAGCCTGAAGACTTGTGATATGTCCGTCTTTAAGAAGTTGGTCAATCTGTTCATTCCAGCTAGTTGGCTGGTGTTCTTGATAGTCTTTGTTTGCAAAGTCAACGATTCCTCCTCCCCCGATTAATCTCTGATAGCAGACTCCCTGCAGAACGACTGCCAATTCCTCCTCACTCACACCCAACTCCAACAGGCGCTCATAAACACCTCGAATACTCTTGGCATGAATGGTTGAAAAGACTGTCGCACCTGTCAAACTAGCTCTAACTACTGCACGCGCCGTCTCGCTGTCCCGAATTTCTCCGATAATCAAGAGATCAGGACGATGACGTAAGGAAAGCTTGATAAGATTTTCATAGGTTAGCCCAATCGCCTCATTCAACTGCAACTGGAGCATGTCGTCCTGCTTGATTTCGACAGGATCTTCGATGGACATAACCTGTTGCCCCTTAAAAAGGGACTTAGCTAATTCATGCATTAAGGTTGTCTTGCCACTGCCGACTGGGCCAGCAAAGAGATAGAGACCACGTTGCCTGTACTGCTTACCCAGTTCTCCAATATCCTGAAACCAAAAATGCAAATCCTGCTCCTCATCATGCAACAAGCGAATAACTAAACTCTCATGCCCTCGATAATCGCCTACAGTAGATAAACGTAGGGACGCCATCTTCTGGTCATATTCATAATCACAGGAACCAAGTTGACTACGTCGCTTTTCTCCAACATTCATACCCGCCACAAACTTAAAGTGACTGATGACGGCCGCAAATTTTTCAAAATCATAACAACCGATTTTACAGCGCTCGTCTCCTACCCTCATATGAAGCTCATAGGCGTCTAACTTGGGGACAAAATAAATGTCTTGTGCCCCTTTTTTCCGGGCCGAACGAATGATTTCTTGTGCAATTTCTTGAACCATACTTACCTCCTCACCTATACTATTCGCAAAGATTTGGAAAAATAAAAAAAGCAACTCCAAAAAGTTACTTTTTCTCTATTTTAATTTCATACGGCAAGAACGGTGCCTTTCCTTACCTGTTTGTTTTTCATAGCCTGGACGTAATTTTTCATCTGGGATAACCTGCTCATCCTGCAAAAGAGCTAAAGAATGGTATTGTTGTAAATACTCATCACATTCATCACACCAGCGTTGGTCTTCTGGATCCCAAAAAATAGTCATCAAGTCACTTCTACTTTTATAAAGAGGGGATTCTTGTTCCAATCTAAACCAGCAAGTTTTGTAGTATTTGAGAGCATCATAATACTGGTCAAATTTTCTACTTGCTACAATATCTTCTTCCCAACCTTCTAAGAACCACCACGGTTCAAAATCTCCGTACATTTCTATAACACGATACATATTCATTCATTCCTTTGTACCGTATATTATAACCAATTCCGCCAAACAAGGAAAGAAATATGCTCATTTCTTATTTATCTAAAGTTGAGCGATAACTTCCTCAGTTGTCAAAACTTGGTTGGCAATGTAGCCGTAGTTTGTCAGTGCAGCTTGGTAGGCTTCTTCACCTGGAGCACCTACAGCATCGTTAACAACAATGACATTGTAGCCTAATTCTATGAGTTCACGCATGTGTGAATCCACGCAGAGATTAGCATTCATACCAGCCAAGATGACGGTGTCGATACCATTTTTGCGGAGTTGAAGGTTAAGGTCGTTGCTTTCTGGGCCAAAGATTTTATGTCCGTTGACAACAATAGTATCTTCATCCAAAAATGGTTTAATCTCTTCAATCATATCTGCTCCAGAGCCTTCTGGAATTGCTGAATATTGACTATCACGCCAAAACATTTCGTTTTCAATCATCATCGTTTCACCAGCAGCTTTAAATTGCCACTTGTGATCGTGTGGATAGAAGTAGTGCGGTGAGATAAAACGCTTGTAGCCACGCTCTTTAGCAAGAGCGAAAAGCTTTGTCAGATTTTCAATAGTATTAACTTTTTCAAGAACGTCTTTAGTTGCTCCGAATCCTTTACCAGTATGTTTTAGGAATTCAACTTGTGGGTCTGTGATAACAAATGCGACATTTTTCTGATTGAACATGAGGTTCCTCCTAATATGATTTGATTAACAGCCAATAGGAATTTAGACTGTTAGTTTGATGATTTTCCAAATGGTAGTTTTAGTTATATACTGACCGTTCGGTACAATTATAATAACATCTAAAATTGAATTTGTAAATCAATTTGCTCAGAACAAAAATTTTAATGATAAAACAGTGGCAAAAGGTGGTGGTTTCAATTGTTTGGTCTCAGACTCTGAATCTGCTATAATAGGAAAAAAGAGAGGTGAGCAGATGAGCGTTAAAGAGCGTATTTTACAAAGTGCTGAGGAATTGATTTATCAGAAGGGTTATGTGGCCACCTCCATCAGTGACATCATGGAGGCAGCTGATGTTGGCAAGGGGCAGCTTTATTATTATTTCACATCTAAGAAGGAAATTGGTTTGACGGTCATTCAAGATATTTTAGCAAATTGGCGAAAAGAGCTTTTTGAAGATATTTTTGAAGCAGACAAGTCTGACAGTGACAAGTTTTCGGATATGATTGACTGGGTTTATCAATTTCATGAAAGTCAGACGGTCTTTTATGGTTGCCCAATTGGTAATCTGATTGTGGAATTGTCCACAGAAGATGAGAACTTCCGCTGTCCTCTCAATGATTTTATGACCCAGTGGACAGAGAAGTTAGCCAGCCTCTTGCAAGACCTGCATGCTGACTGGTCAGAAGAGCGGGCGCATTTGCAGGCCCGTCAAGTCATCTCCAGTATTCAAGGAAGCATTGTCATTCTCAAAGTCAGCCAAGACATCCAAGTTTTGGAAAATAATATGACGGATTTGAAAAAGAATTATTGTTAATTTTTAGCCGAAGAATTAAAAGTATGTTAATTTATGGATTGTGGTTAAGAGGTAAGAATGACAACAGATATTAAAACTGAAATTGGTCATAGAGTAAGACAGGAACGTGAACGTCACAAATTGACGAGAGAAGAGGTCTGTGGACAGAATCTGACTTAATAATCAAACAGCTGATGCGTACTGAGCTTGGGCAATCCTTGCCAACAATTACTAAGTTACAATATTTATCTAAGCGATTAGAAGTTCCGATAGATACTTTTCTTGAAAATAAAGAACTAGCTCTTCCTGAGGAAGAGTTGCTGAGTCTAGACTTGATTGAAAGAATATTAGACTTGATAAGAACAGGGACAGGTAGTTTCGCTGAAGATATTTTTGATGATTATTTTAAGCAAGTTTACACATTCAATGATTTACTATTAATTGATTATTTTGCTATGCAATGTCAAGACTTGATTTATAGAAGAGAGCATTAGATAATTTTCGGATTAAGTTGTTGAAACAGCAATTAGTTAGTGATGAAATGTATAATGTAGAGCTACTATCAGTTCTTTGTGCCATAGCGGGTGTTTATGTTGTTCATAATGACTATAAGCATATGATATCTCTAGTAAAAAAGATGAATGAAATTTTATCAGTAACAATATTGCAAGTCTATAAACCTGGAATTTCAGTATTTGAAGCTAAGTGCTATCTTTATTTTGAAAATGATAAAAATAAAGCAAAGGAACTTTATCACTCAGCAACTATACTAGCTGAACAATTTGATGATAAAGTATTTGATAAAAAATCCAGCCATCTGATGGATGACTGAATTTGATTTTCGAAGAGTATAAAATCTTTTTACTATCTAGGCTTCTGAGATATCGTTTTCGATAATGACCTTAATGGCATGGTGGTCTGCTGCCTTGCTGAAGACTTCATAGGCTTTTTCAATTTCACTTAATTTGAAATAATGAGTTACCAATTTTTCTGGTTCAATCTTATGACTTTCAAGTGCTTTCAACAATTGTGGAGTTGTATTTGTAGATACCAAACCAGTTGTTACATTGATGTTGCGAATCCAAAGTTTATCTAAATCGAATTCAACTGGTTTACCATGCACTCCACAGTTGGCAACTGTTCCGTCTACACCGATAATCTTTTGACAGAAGTCAAATGTTGCAGGAATACCAACAGCTTCGATAGCAATATCTACACCACGACCATCTGTCAAATCATAAATTTCCTTAATGGCTTTTTCAGGGTCTGAAGAATTAACCTTATGAGTCGCACCGAATGATAAAGCAGTTTCCAAGCGGTTATCGTCTAAGTCCACCATAATCAATTTGACTTGCGAATAACTGGTTTGTCTACATCAACAAAAGAAGCAAGTCCTGGTTTAACATAAGTATAGGCTTTCATAAAGCACTCCTCCGTTTTTTTATTTGTATTATTTATAATACAAATGTGAGCCTTTTCATTTGCTTCTTCAAGCATTTTTGTGATTTTTTTACTTTTTTATTTACCGGTAAAGTACCATGCATAAAAAAGCAGAAGCTAATCTCTAACTTCTGCCTTCTCTCTTATGCTTGATAACGTTTCACGCCATCTAGGTAGGTTGCTACCAATTCCAAATCTTTATCCAGTACGATAAAGTCTGCATCATATCCTTCACGGATTTGGCCACAGACATCATCGATATGAACAGATTTTGCTGGGTTTAGACTGGCCATCATGACTGCTTCATGTGGATTTGCAATACCCCATTCGACCACATTCTTCAAACCGTCCTTGAGTTTGAGGATAGAACCTGCCAAATTGCCTGTAGATTTAAGGCGAGCAGTTCCATTGGCAACCACTACTGGGAATTCTCCCAACATATAGTCACCGTCTTCAAGCCCACCAGCTGTCATACAGTCCGTAATAAGAGCGATGTTTTCTGTCCCCTTTTGCTTAAGTAAAATCTCACAAGCTTTTGGATCTACGTGATAACCATCACAGATCAACTCTGCATAGGTGTGTGGCAATTGATACATGGCACCAACCATACCCAGTTCACGGTGAGTCAAACCACGCATTCCATTGTAGGCATGTACCCAAACACTAGCTCCAGCATCGACTGCTTTTTTAGCTTCATCAAAAGTCGCGTTTGAGTGCCCAAGAGCAACCGTTACGCCTTCTCCCGTAACTGTACGTACAAAGTCTTCTACACCTTCACGTTCTGGCGCAAGGGCAATTTTATTTAACAAGCCATTTGCTGCTTTTTGCCAAGCACGAAACTCATCCATACGAGGATCTTTCATGTAGGCAGGATTTTGAGCTCCCTTGTATTTCTCTGTGAAATAAGGCCCTTCAAAATAAATTCCACGAATTTTCGCTCCACTTGCTTCCTGGTAACGAGCACCGATATTTTCTGTTACCGCAAGCAATTGCTCATAAGTGGATGTCAAAGTGGTTGGCAAGAAGCTGGTGACACCTGTACTAAGTAGTCCTTCACTCATGGTATGAAGGGTTCCTTCGATGTTATTATCCATGACATCCACACCGCCAAATCCATGAATGTGGGTATCCACAAGTCCTGGGGCAATACTGTAGCCTGTATAGTCAATCACCTCAGCTCCTTCAGGAATCTGCTCTACATGCTTTCCAAATTTTCCGTCCACAAGTTCCAAGTAACCACCACGACGAACCCCGTGTGGGTAGAAAAACTGATCCGCTTTAATATAGTTAGGCATAATGTTAACCTCCTTAAAAGATTGATTCTACAATTTATTATGTCAATTACATTATAAACCTTTCTTTTTTATTTGTAAATGGTATAGACCTATTTTCTGTAGATATTTTAAAAGAGCTGGATTTCTCCAACTCTTCTCTTTTAAATACACGTTATTTTGATTTGACTGGTTTGTCTTGAGCTGTTTGCAAGGCTGTAGCAATTGTATCTGCATACAATTTTGCTCCTGCTTCAATAGTACTAGTGTCACTTCCGAAATGGACTTGGTCTGTACCTGCCCAGATTTCTGGATGTTCCTTAGCAACTTGATTCCAATCAGCAACTGTGATATAAGGTGTCTTCTCTGCCAATTCTCTCATATAGGCAGCAGCCTTCTCAACGATTGCATAAGTCTCTTTTGTCTTATCTCCCTCATAAGGAGTCACTAAAATTATATGATGGCCCTTAGGAAGATTTTTTACGATACTGTCCCAGTCATCCTTGTAATTCTCAGGATTATTTACCCCAGTCGCAATGACCACCATCTTAGGTAAAAATTTATTCTGGCTATTATTTAGCATGATTTCATTGGCTGTCTTGGTTGTTCTGCTGACCTGCGCGTTAATCTGTGCTCCAGGAAGGGCTGTCTGCAGGGCTGTATTAGCTCTTAGAGCCACTGAGTCACCAATTAACATAGTACCATCAGCAATTCCTAAACTATCAGCTTCTGCTCGTTCTGCCATCACCTTGGTTTGGTTAATATTTGTTGCAGCTTGCTTCAAACCATTGACAGTTAAGTCTGTCTCAAAAGCTCCCACTTGTGGTGCCAACAAAGTCACTAAGAGGACAATGAAGGCCAAGATTCCTGTACTTGTTGCAAGAATTGCGTGAATATAAGGCAGGGGACGAAGAGTTTGTAAAACAGGTGTATTCTTGCCTACAATCCACGGCTCCAATACATAAAATGAAAGACTGGCAAATCCATAAGAACAAATCAGAGTCAGTAACACAGCAAGAAGATTTGAGGTCAACTGTGAGAAAATGATGTAGAAAGGCCAATGGAAAAGATAAACCGCATAGCTAGTATCCGCTAAAAAGCTAATTATCTTTGGCTCCTGTACGTTAGGAGTCTTTTCATGTAAGACACGCGCTGCCAATATCATAGTAAGAGCTGCAAGACTGGCAAGCAAGAAGCCTATAAGATAGGCAAAGAGATAGGTAAATTTGACAAAGAAGGTCAAAATGAGTAAGAAGCCAAAACCGCCTCCAAAAACCAACAGGGTCTTTCGTAAATCCCAGATTTTATTCAACTGCTTGACGAGGGAAGTCGTCTGACGAACGCCTACAATCGTTGCTAGGATACTTCCCAAAAAGAATGGATAGACATGAGTTAAACTGGAGAAGTAAACAGAGGAATAAGAGGTTACTAGAAAACTACCAATAAACATGGAGAAAAAGCTGATCAAGAAGGCAGTGGCAGATAAAAGAAAGATCATCCCCTTCAACTGACCATTTGATTTAGCCTGTTTAGATAAGAACCAAACTGCCAATCCCCAAAGAATATAGTAGTGAACCTCAACGGCCAAGCTCCAATTATGAACAAACAAATGAGGAATGAACTGTGATTCATAACTCCCACCTGTTAGAAGTTCATAGAAGTTGGTCATGAAACCTAAAACACCCGCAATCTGACCCCCAATTCCAGCCACATAATCTTGGCGAACTAGAAAGGTAAAAGGCATGGTTACCAAGACCATCAAAACCACAGGTGGCACAATCCGATAAAAACGTCTCCTAAAAAATCCAATCAAATCAATTTCATGATTTTTAGAAAATTCTTCGATGAGTAGAGCTGTAATCAGGAAACCTGAAAATGTGAAAAAAACATCTACCCCGAAAAATCCTCCAGGAAAGATGGTCTGAAAGAAGTGATACAAGAGTACAAAAAGTAAACCTGTAATCCTAATCAAGGAAAACCATTTAATGCGCATACGAGTTTATTCTTCCTTTCATTGTACACTTTATTCTATCAAAAAAAGAAGAAAAATCCTAAGAGAAAACTTAGGATTTTTAGCTTATATCAATTCCATTTTAGAAATTACGCCCTGATTTATTATAGCCATATTTTTCCACAAAATACTCACGGAATTCCAAAAGATTGTCATCCATGATGGCTTGTCGCACTTGCTTCATCAGGTTAAGCAAGAAGTAAAGATTGTGGTAGCTAGTCAAGCGGATACCAAAGGTTTCATCGGCCTTGAGCAGGTGACGAAGGTAGGCGCGTGTGTAGTTCTTACATGTGTAGCAATCACATTCAGGATCCAGTGGTGTAAAGTCCTCAGCAAACTGAGCATTTTTGACAACCAAACGACCTTGACTGGTCATACAAGTCCCATTACGAGCGATACGAGTCGGCAAGACACAGTCAAACATATCCACCCCACGAATCACCCCATCAATCAAGCTATCTGGCGCTCCCACCCCCATCAAATAGCGAGGTTTATTTTCAGGTAGCAGTTGGGTTGTGAAGTCCAAGACCGCATTCATCTCTTCGTGGGTTTCTCCCACCGCCAAACCACCGATAGAGTAGCCTGGGAAGTCCATGCTGACAAGATCATGAGCCGATTGGCGACGCAGGTCTTCAAATCCTGCCCCCTGCACAATCCCAAATAACCCTTGGTCATGTGGACGACGGTGAGCCTTCAAACCACGCTCAGCCCAACGGCTGGTACGCTCGATCGATTTCTTAACGTAGTCATAAGGCTGATAAAACTGAGGACATTCGTCAAAGGACATCATGATGTCTGAGCCCAGATTATTCTGAATAGAGATGGCTTTTTCTGGGGATAGGAACATCTTAGAACCATTGAGATGGTTTTTAAAAGTTACGCCTTCTTCTGTGATATTACGGCTATCTGCTAAGGAATAAACCTGAAAACCACCACTATCTGTCAAAATAGGCTGGTCCCAATTCATGAACTTGTGGAGACCACCAGCGCGTGCAATGAGTTCATCTCCAGGGCGAAGCCAGAGATGATAGGTGTTTGATAGGATAATTCCCGAACCCATCTCCTTCAATTCTTCAGGCGACTGAGTTTTGACAGTGGCTTGAGTTCCAACTGGCATAAACATAGGTGTTGGGAAGGTACCGTGGGGAGTGATGATTTCCCCCAGACGAGCTCCCGTGTGTTTTTCTTTCTTAATCAAACGATATTTGATTGGTGAATCTGACATTTTTTACCTCCGAAGCTGGGAAAGACAGTCCCAGTTCATACTTTGTGCCCAAGGGCATACTGTATGATTTTATCAAAAAAAGTAGGAACTGTCACGAACTATGGTATAATGAGAGAATGAAATACCCAAAAATTGATTTAAAAACTATTCGTCTGCAAGCCAGACAATTTCAGGCCGAAAATCCCCGCCTCTTTCTCGTCTATCTCTTACCTAGTATACTGGTCATCTTGTCTGGCTTCCTCAATCCCTTAGAGCGCATCAACGAGAGTGTTTTAGAGCAACCCTTTTTAAGCGTGTTTGGCCATGTATTCCAAGCCTACCTTTTTCCACTATTAGTCTCCTTTATCGGGACGATTCTCCTGACCAGTTCAGTTTACACAACGCTGAAACTCATTAAAAATCCCGATACAGAACTATCCGTCAAAAATAGTCTCACTCTCTTTAACGAAGAGCACTTTTCACAAACCTTTTTGACTCTCCTTCTCAAACGCTTCTATCTCTTTTTATGGAGCATTCCTAGTTTACTCGGGATTTACTTCCTCTTTTGCAGTAGCTTTCTAGCAAAGAAATTCGTTGTTCTTCACCCTGAGTTTCCTAATCTAGATCTCACGTCAGTTGAAACTGAGCGCTTCCTCATGACCTTTGGTCTTTACTTTCTAGCAAGTATCCTCTTGATGATTGTCGGAAATAGTCTCTATATCCCGCAATACTATGCCTATTCACAGGTAGAATTTCTCCTCTGTGACACTCTCGACTTGGGACAAGCCAAACCAGGACAAGTCCTTAAAACCAGCCGTTTCCTGATGAAAGGCTACAAATTTCAGCGCTTTATTCTAGACCTACAACTCCTTCCTTGGTACTTCCTCAATTGGATTACCTTTGGAATTGCTAGTTTCTCACTCCTACCCTACATTCAAATCAATAAAATAATTTTTTACCGAGCAGTATTGGCTCGAAAACGTCCAAAAGCTTGAAGGTTTTTCCCTCAAGCTTTTTTCTATCAATGAGTTTCTCCGCCTACCAACTTGAGATCCTGCTCTCCATGTTCTATCATGGCGCCAATTGCCGCTTCTATCCCTCGCCTAATATCCACTAAACTCATAGCTGGGGTAGTCGGTCTATTCACCACC
Organism: Streptococcus oralis subsp. dentisani; assembly: GCF_002860905.1. Lineage (GTDB taxonomy): Bacteria > Bacillota > Bacilli > Lactobacillales > Streptococcaceae > Streptococcus > Streptococcus oralis_BA. The sequence goes on from NZ_PKIG01000009.1 coordinate 38,359, forward strand.
TGTTCCATCATATAAGGAATATGCATAAACCCTGCCTTAACATGTAGAAATTTCTTTTCTACCAAATAGAGGGCCTGATACATCAAATGATTGCAAACAAAAGTCCCTGCCGTATTGGAAACAGAGGCCGGCAAGCCCTCTTTTTTTATAGCTTGAACCATCGCTTTAATCGGCAAACTACTAAAATAGGCCGGAGCACCATCTGGACGAATAGGAAGGTCAATCGGCTGATTACCTTCGTTATCAGGAATGCGTGCATCGTCTTGGTTAATGGCCACTCGTTCAGGTGTTAAGCTAGTTCTTCCACCTGCTTGGCCAATACAAAGGACAAAGTCAGGTTGATAACGGTTCATCTCTTCTTCCAATACATGGGCCGATTTGTGAAAGACTGTTGGCACTTCTAGCCAACGGACCTCAGCACCATGGATTTCAGCTGGTAAACCTTTAATGGCCTCCAAGGCTGGATTGACCTTTTCCCCTCCAAAGGGCTCAAAACCTGTCACTAATACTTTCATTTCTAACTCCTCAAAACTAATTCAATGAGACTTTTTTCTTAAAAACAAGTATAACATATTTCTCTTCTTCTAGAGCGAAAAGGACTAGAGAGGATCAGACCGGCATTAAAGTTTATTTAAAGAGTAAAATACTAATCAAGGCCAAAATAGCTGGTCCACCTTGCTTCAAAATAATTTTCTTATCCGCTGTTAGAGAGCCATAAGCCGCAGCACCAATCACAAATAAAACAAAAATAGTCACAATTTCTAAATTCTGTGAGAAATAAATCCCATACAGGAGAAAGACTCCTAGCAGACCGTTATAAATCCCTTGATTTTTAAACAGTGAACTTACCGACGGACGAGCCAGTTCTTCCTTTTCCATGTTAAAGACACGACTAGTCGCATCTGATTGCGTTGCAATACTTTCCAAATAAAAAATGTAAAAATGCTCCAAAGCAACGATTGTTGCTAAAATGATTGTAGTAATTGACATCTATTTCTCCTTAAATTTCTATATTTTCAATACCCAAAACCAATTTATTTAATAAACGGTTGAGTTCTGTTTTTTCAGACTCTGTTAAGATACTTTCCATCGCTTCTTTAACCTTGATATGATTCAGAGGGGGATTCACCACTAACTGCTCCTTAGCATACTTCGTAGCCTCTACCAACACTTCCCGCTGATTTTCAGGATTGCGGTGACGCTCCACCAGACCTTCCTTTTCCAGAATTTTGAAATGTCGGGTCAAAGCAGCCTGATCAATCTTCAAACGCTCCTGAACCGCTATTTGATTACAAGGGGAATGCTCCAGCAGAAACAGTAAAATCTGATACCGTGTCAAACTAATCCCAAGCCTTTTTTCAAACAATTGCGTACTCGCTTGCTCAGACAAGCGGAGTTGATACAGTAAATCTTGAATCTCTATCATTTCTTCCTCTTTTTCATTGATTTATCAATAGTTGACCAATCAATTATAGTGCAAAGTAAAATAAATTGCAAGAATGTTGCTTCAATCATTACAAAATGGTAACTTCCATTTTCCATCCATATTGATACTCAATGAAAATCAAAGAGCAAACTAGGAAGCTATCCGTAGGTTGCTCAAAGCACAGCTTTGAGATTGCAGATAAAACTGACGTGGTTTGAAGAGATTTTCGAAGAGTATGACAAAGAAAAAACGAACGAGACTCGCTTCCTATCACGAAAGCTAGATCTCATTCGTCAAAATGATATTACCAAGTCTGGTTTATCCATTCATTGAAACGTGAACGTGGTCATAGTGGTTTTCTGTCACACTACCACGGTCTGGCATTGGGTTCCAAGTATTAGCTGGTCCATATTTGCTATCGAATGGAGCATAGAAACGTTGTTTCCAGATAATGTAACTAATTCCACGGCTGGCCATGTTTTGAATAGCGTATTCCGCAAGCTTATCCCCTAGTTCTGAGCTTTCTGGTACCATGAAGTCGATAGCCAAACCTTTTCCGTGATCTCCACTGTCTCCTGGACGGTAACCACTAAAGGATGTGATGCCAAACAAGTTAGCAATTTCTTCTTTAAAGGCAGCTGTTTGTGGTTGAAGGCCTGCATTTTCAGATTTCGCTACCGCAAGTCCAGCATAATCGGGCGCTGCTGGAGCCGCGTAAGTTGTTGAAACTGTTTTCTTCTCTTCTAGTTGATAAGTAGAAACTGCTGGTGTAGCTTCACTTGATGCTACTTCTTTTACTTCTTCTAAACTTGTTGCAGTTGTTTCTATTGCTTTTTCTTCTACTGGCGCTGTAGTTGCTTCTACTGCTGATTCAGCTTGAGGACTTGCTTGTGCTTCCTGTTTTTCAGCTGGAGTCATTGCCTGAGGAGCTGCTTCTGCAACTGCACTACTTGTTTCTGCTGATTGCTCTTCTGGGACAGAAGTTCCTGTAGATGGTGCCACTTCTTCTGAAGCAGTCACTGTCTCTGTAAATTCTGAACTTGATGCTACTTCTTTTGTACTTATAGTCTCCACCGCTTTTGGCGCTTCTACAATGGGTTGAGAAAGATCTGCAATTTGAACAGTCTGGTCATCTACGGTCACTTGATTAGTTGTCAAATCTGCTGTCGCAGTTGTCACTTCTTCACTAGAAGCTGCTTGAGGTGTTTGAATTTCAACTTCTGTTACTTCTTCTGCTTCATTGACAGTCGTTGTCAAAACAATTTCTGGGAAAATCAAGTCCATATTAGTTATTTTATTCAAATTCGCAAGAACTGTGACATCTACACCCAAGGCTTCTGCAATAGTGCTCAAGGTATCACCATACTGAACGGTATAACTTGTTTTGTTATCCGTTTTAGTCAAATCATTTTGGATTTGCTCAACACTACGTGCAGTCCAAAGAAGTTCTTCTGCTTGGGTTGCCAATACTGGGGCAAACGACAAGGCTACTGTTGAGGCTAATAATATTCTTTTCTTCATTCTTTCAAATTCCTTTCAAATGAGTACCTGTCTATGATAACACAAAAAATGCAGAAAAAAAGCCCTCTCGGGCCTATTTAACAGAACTGTCTATTCCTTGTAACAAACTCGGTTACTTGAAATAGTTTGTTAGGTCTCTGTCACAAATCTGACACAATCTTCTCGTTACTTGCTCTCAAAAATATGAGGAATATCTGTTAGCGACTGAATCCTGTGATTCCCTTCATAAGACGACTCTAAAAAGTTGATACTTTGAATCCCACTATTCTGGGCGAATTCCACATCCAGAGTCCGGTCCCCTATATAATAAGTCTTGTCAGAATCCAACTGATACTTGTCTAACAGATAGGTAGCCGCTTCTGGACTGGGCTTCCGCGCAAAGCCACTCTGACTGGTTAAAATCTCTGTGAAATAAGATTCCAATCCCAAGTCTCTTAGAATGGTAAAAGCATTGTCTCCCTTATGAGTATAAACAAAGTTCCGAATCCCTACTTGGTCTGCCCAAGCCAACACCTCACGCGCACCTGGCATCAAAACTACCTGGGCATTCTTCTCAGCAAGACTCTGGGCACGCACCTGATTTAGCACTTCCACATCCAGTTTTCTCTCTTCTGCCACCTGTACAAGCAAATCCTGCACAGAAAACTTGAGGATAAACTCTCTCACTTTCTCCTTATCATAAGGAATAGCAAACTGACCAAAAGTCTCCTCAATCCCTGACAAAATCGCTTCGTAAGAGTCCAATAAAGTCCCGTCTAAATCCCAAATAAAAGCCGTTTTTTGCATTTCCTATCCTTTCAAGCTCATATAACGATGGTAACGATAGCGTAGAAATAGCCAGCGAAAACCATTATCCAAAAGGGTTCCAGCCCAAATACCCGGCAAGCCCCAACCAAGAACAAGCCCCATCAGATAGGCTGTCCCAATGCGGATACACCACATCCCTATACTTGTCGCATAAAAGGGAAGGCGTGCATTCCCCAAGCCCTGCCAAACAGCTGTATAGATGACTGTTCCGGTCGTCATAGGGGTCCCTAGGAGTGAAAAAAGTGTCACTAGCACACTAGCCTCCACCGCTAGAGGATCAGTCGTATAAAGATGAGTCAGTGGTATTCCTAAGGCATAGACACTAAACGTCAAGGGCAACATGAGAAGCAGAGAAAGCCAAAAGGTTTGCTTGCTCAAACTAGCTACTCTTTTCCAATTATCCTCTCCAACTGCTCGAGCTACCAGCATGACCGTTGCCGTAGCAACTCCAAAAGCAGGCATGTAGTTAAACTGGGTCAAGACTTCTCCGACTGCATTTCCAGCCACGGCCTCTGTCCCAAAAGAAACAACCAAGGCAATGATAACGACATCACCAGCCCGCATCATAAGTCGCTCTCCAGCTGCTGGCAAAGCCAATGTCAGTAAGTCTTTATCTAGTCCAAAAGTCGGTTTCTCAAAAGGCAACTTTAATTGCGACCATAAAATCACAAGACCAACCAAACGAGACAAGATAGTCCCCCAAGCAACACCCGCTATCCCCATATCCAGAACAAAAATAGCTAGACTGGAAAAGAGAATATTCAAGGCATTGGATAAAAGACTAACATAGAGAGGCAGACGTGGATTATGCGTTGCACGAATCAAGGCTCCCAAACTCGTCATCAAGCCCAAAAGAACAATCGATCCGCCTACCAAGGATAGATACAGTCCACCACTCTCAGCTACATCTCTCTCCGTTCCCAAGAGTCCAATCATCTCTTGCCCAGCGAAGATGGACAAAGATCCTAAAAGGAAACTCAATAATAATGTAATCTTCAAGGCCTCAGTCACATGATAGGCCAACTTCGACTGGTCTTTCTGCCCCAAACTTTTTGAAATAACACTGGAAATAGCAGCTCCCAGAGCTATGAAAATCGCCTGATAAATCGTAATAATATTGCCAGCTACTGATACACCCGAAATAGCTATCAATCCTAAATGAGCAACCAAATAACTGTCCACCATCCCCATGAGCATTTGCAAAAAGTTTTCTCCCATAGCTGGCAAGGCAATATTAAGAATATCTTTATTTTTCTTAAACAATCCTTCCTCCTGATGAAAAGAAACTCAGTTAGTTTCCCAACCGAGTTTACTCCCTCTGTCTTAAATTCCTAGATAATCCTCAACCGCTGCTTGCATGTCAGTGGCTGCCACTGTCGTCTTATGACGAACAGGAGCTGTCTCAAGTCCATCAACTGCAGGTGGCACAGCCACTCCTGAGATTTCATGTAATTGAGTCAAGGCTTCAAAGTCAGTCAAACCTACTTTCCCTGTCACAGCTTCTACGGCAACCACTGGGAACTTGTATGGACTCGCTGTTGATGCAATCACTGTCTTAGTCGCATCGCCAGTAGCCTCTTGGTATTTCTTATAAACTGCTGAGGCAACCGCTGTATGCGGATCCTCGATATAAGAATCTGACTCATAAACACGCTTAATTTCTGCCGCTGTTTCTTCCTCAGTCGCATATTCAGCTGCAAAGAGGTCCAAAATCTCTGCATCAAAGTCTGTCAACTCATATTGTCCTTGTGTATTCAAGGCATTCATGAGTTCAGCTGTCTTAACTGCATCATTCCCCAAAAGATGGAAAATCAAACGCTCCAAGTTTGAAGATACCAAGATATCCATAGATGGACTAGTTGTTACTTTAAACTCACGTTTCTTGTCGTAAACACGTGTCTTGAAGAAGTCTGTCAAAACATTGTTGTCATTTGAAGCACAGATCAATTTACCAACTGGCAAACCAATTTGCTTAGCATAAAAGGCAGCCAAGATATTTCCAAAGTTTCCTGTTGGTACGGTAAAGTTGACCTTTTCACCAGCCACAATCTCACCAGTCTTAACAAGCTGAGCGTAGGCATAAACATAGTAGACAATTTGTGGCACCAAACGGCCAATATTCATAGAGTTAGCCGATGAAAATTGCAACTTGTTGGCTGCCAACTTCTCACGAAGAGCCACATCGTTGAACATATGTTTCACATTAGTCTGAGCATCGTCAAAGTTACCATCAATGGCGATAACATGAGTATTGTCGCCAGTCTGAGTGGTCATTTGCAACTCTTGTACCTTGCTGACACCATCCTTCGGATAAAAGACGATAATCTCAGTGCCAGGAACATCCGCAAACCCTGCCATAGCAGCTTTCCCAGTATCACCAGATGTCGCTGTTAAGATGACAATCTTGTTCTCCAAACCATGCTTCTTAGCAGCTGTTGTCATAAAGTATGGCAAGATAGACAAGGCCATATCCTTAAAGGCAATCGTAGAACCATGGAAGAGTTCCAGGTTGTATTGCCCGTCTAATTTCACCAAAGGCGCAATAGATGGAGTATCAAATTTACTATCGTAGGCATTGTTGATACAGTAGTCCAACTCTTCAGCTGTAAAGTCATCTAAAAATGCTGACAAAACTAACTTAGCAACTTCCTGATAAGAAGCATCTTTCAATTTGTCAAAGTCCAAATCTACCTTTGGATAAGTAACTGGTGTAAACAAACCACCATCCGTCGCCAAACCTTGCAAAATTGCTTGACTGGCAGTTACTGTATTGTTGGCATCACGCGTTGATTGATAAACTAATGTCATTACTCTCTATCCTTTATCTATAGTCTCTTCCATTATATCATGATTTTTCAGAAAATTCTCCCTTTATAAGAGAAATTATAGGCTCAATTCTTCTTTCAAAGGCTCTAAATAGCTCATTTCTTGCTTATTTCTCATCTTCAGTCCTTCCTCAGCTAACAGAAGTAAGTCTTTTGAAAAATCTATAATCGAAGTTTTCTCCTCATCTGTAAGCTTTTTCTTAGAAAATTGTCGTCTTAAAAACTTGTAATCACGACCAAATTCTTTAAAGAAAGGTTCTGTTTCTAAGTAAGCTTCTAACTTATCTAAATTAACTAATAATCCCAAGTGAAAGGCAGCAGAAGCGAAGGTTTTATCTAGAGGCTGAGTACACACACTACGAAACTCAACTGTTCCTCGAGTCGTTAAGTCTTGGTACTGGTAACTACGATGAGTTTCAAAGTCTTTCTCTTGAGGGTAAATAAGAACCTCTTCCCCATTAAGATCAAATGCTTGGATTTCAGGCATAGCCAAATAGTCCCTAGCCTGAATCGGATAAAAATAATAGGTTTGTCCATCACGTTCCGCAGTAAAAATTGCAGAATGATCTAGATAGTCAAAAAAATCATCCTCATCTTTAAAGAGGCTAGCATTGACACCAACATTCTCTGGATAGATACCATGCATAGATTCTTCCCAGAAAATATCTCTTGAGATTTTTGTATCCCAATCCGCACCTGTAAACTCAGAGTTTGCAAATAAGTAAGCCTTAGCCGCTTCAATTTGAGTAAAAGCATTAATCACCCGTAAGTAGTTGGATTTTGAAATATCCAGCTGAACCTGACTCCCACAGATAAAAGCCCCATATTCAGGGAAATGATGTAAATCTGATTTAGTAACATTTCTACTCAAATTCAAATAATCCATCAACATCTGATAGCGTGGATATGCCACTGGACAATTCTCATTTTTATCCCAGTTAGGATGAATTCCACAGCCAACAATAGCATGATTTGATTCGCCTAATTTTCTCTGAATTACATCCATATAATTATTAAAACGATTTTCGACCTCCTGAATTGTTTCGGCCTTACCAAATGCAAACTCAATCGTTGTATAGGAAACTTCAAATAAAATAGCATCCTGACTTATCCGATCCACTAACTGGATAGGATTGCCAAAATCATCTACCTTTTCTACAGTGAAACCCAGAGCGGAAAGTAAATAATGAAATAAATCTTTTATAACTTCAACATTTGTAGCATCCCCTTCTAAATTTGCAACAGGATATTCCAGTTCAATCCCGACAAACAATCCAGGATTTTCTTTAATATTTTTCAAATACCGATGTTTTAATAAATCGATAGAACGAGACATACTTCCCTACACTTTCATAATCTAAATAAAATTTGAATAACTATTATTATACCAAAAATAACACAAAAAGGAACGAAGAATAACAACGTTCCTAGCTCTATACTATACCGGCGGCCGGGGTCGAACCGGCACGTCCTTGCGGACACTGGATTTTGAGTTGGACTCTTAACGTTTCATAAGTATATAAAGCCAGTCAAATAGCCTTTTCAAAAAGTTACCTCTATCACAAAAACGATAGTTTTTTTATTTTTAGTAACATTTTAGTATTCATGACTTATTCACTATATTTAAATACTGTTCTCTTTTCTTCGAAAAATACTTTGCATTTTCTTACTTCTTCATCATAAGCTGAAAACAATTCTTCCACTTCCCAATCACTATAATTATAATTCGATTTATTACTAAGATTTGCAAGTAAATTCATTAGTGAAAAAATTTTTTCTACCCTTGCAGTTGATAATTTCTTAAAAGCTACTTCCTTATCGTTACTTGTATCAACCATAGAATAATGAAAAGACTTTTTTAGATTGACTGTTTTTATCGTAATAGGGCTAGTGAAAAACTCTTTTATTTCCTCACCTTTTTGTTCTAACGCTCCAAATAGCTCCTCAATGTCTGATTTTGAAAAAGTGTATTTCGATTTGTCACTTTGATTTCTCAATATATTTAAAATTGAAAAAACCTTAGTCATTCTAGCTTCTGATAATCTTCTAAATTTTTCATTTCTAGTTTCCATTGTTTCTCCTAACATTATCGACCATTGCTATACATTAAATTTTATCATATGGAGAGATTTTTTTCAAATATTGCATTTTTGTTGTTGACTTTTTTATTTAACGGTAGTATAATATCAAATATAGAGGAATATCCCACAAATATACTATGTAAAAGAAGGGGGCTAGTATGGACGAATTGGAACAAGAAGCTTTAGATTACTTCTATGAAGAATTGGAAAGCTATTATGATGATGAAGACGAACAAGGAGAAATCTTTGACGGCTTGAACGACTAGCAGGAGGAGTTCTTCTCCTCTTGCTGATTTACTAATAGAATAGAAAGGTTTATTTATATATGAAAAAAATGACAGCATCCACAATGAAAGTATCCACTTGGAACATCAATCAACGTTCAGGACAAGGAAAACAAATTCCTGAAATGATTGTACATGAATTAGCTAAACAAAATTCAGAAATCATCTGCTTGACAGAATATGTAAGAGCAGATAATCATAGTTTATTCTGTACTAAATTACAGGATATGGGATACAAAATTTTTGAAGATGTGCGTACTATTGATTTTGGAAATCAAATCCTTATTGCAATAAAGAATGATTTAGTTAATGATTGCCAAGTCATTACTATCGATAATGATGATAATAATCCAAACTTTTTACACGTTAGAGTGACAATTAAAGGACAAGAATTAAACATTATTGGAGTTCGTATCAAGGTCGGTGGAGAAAACATTTTTCAAGATTTCAAACATCGAAAATCGCAACTAGACAAACTAATCTCAAATTTACCCGCAATACATGAAAATACAATTGTTCTAGGTGACTTTAATAATGGCTATTTCAAACAGAATGACGATATTCATTCCTATCAGGGCAAAGCTAGGGAATTTTACTCTTATCCATTGCTTAAGTCTGAAATGAATAAAGCAGGCCTAACCGTACATACTCCCTCTGAGGAAACCTCTTGGAAATATTGTAAATTAGACCATATTTTTGCAAACATCCCTATATCAAATGAAAATTATTCTTGGGAATTCTTAAAAAATGCTGATTATAATAGCCGAGTCGGCTTTCCAGACCATGCTATTCTATCAGCCTCTATCTCTTTATAGTACTTGTTTATTAGAGGAGGTAATGCAAAATGAGTGATAATTTAAAAGCATATATATTTCTTTTAGGATTTCTGATATTAGCTGGCATAGCAATTTTTATTCTTCCTCAAGGGCATTTCTTTTCAGTTTCCGCCCTTGTTCTTGGATGTATTCCATTATTTATTTCTATCTATTATTTCGCAAAAATCAAGCTCTTAGGGTTTTACGAACTTTTAAAAGAGCTTTTAGATAAAATAAAAGGTATCTAACTAATATGTTTAAATTAAGACAAAGTGCTGATTTAACAAGAAACAATATAATTTCCTGTTATAAGCTAAAAATAATGCACTGGCTGATACTAAGTATCTCTGCCTGCATTCTATTTTCTACTATTGTTAATATTAGGGCTCCAACTTTTGTTCAAATTCTCTTCATATTTTTAGGTGGATTTATTATCTATAAAATTCATCTGAAAATAAAAATTTTTCGATATAACTTAGAGCATTACCTTATTATACGTGAGAGCTTACTTTATGTACTCCACACAAATAGACTTTATACTACATATAAAGATAGTACTGGACAAGAAAAAGTTATTAGAAGTGCAATCTTAGAATATGACTTAGATAGGCAAAACAGCCATATTCTTATCAAAGCTCTTATAACAGGTGACGAATTTAGCAAAAAACTTCAATCACTCGATGATTTACTTTGTGGCGCGCTTGAACTAGAGCTTGAGGAAAAGATTATCCGGCCTAGCTATGTAGAATACCATTTTTATTATAAGAAACCTGATAGATTAGTTTTACAATCTCACAACCAAAGACAAGATATAGACAGCCTTGATATAGATTTAGGATATGGTGTAAATTATAACCCTGTCAAATGCCCACATATTTTAGTATCAGGAGGAACTGGAAGTGGGAAATCAGTGCTTATATCTGTTTTGATTTTAGAATTTCTAAAACGTCAATCAACAGTTTATATAGCTGACCCTAAGAACTCTGACCTAGGTAGCTTGTCTCATTACTTTGGAAATAAATACGTAGCAACCACCCCAAATAATATAGCTCGCATTGTGAGAATCGTAGTTGAGGAAATGCAGGAACGATATCAAGTCATGCGTGATAACTTCCAGTATGGTTCAAATTTTTCAGAGCACGGCTTTAAGCCGATATGCTTGATATTAGATGAAATGGGAGCATTTCAAGCTTCAGGAACGGATAAAAAATCAAAAGAAGTTATAGTTGAAGTTATGGACGGTATCAAGCAAATCATTCTACTTGGGCGACAAGCTGGGGTATTTATCCTAATTTCAGCTCAACAAATGAGAGCCGAAACCTTAAATACCGACCTTAGAGATAACCTAGGCTTGAGAATTGCTCTTGGTGCAAATTCTAGCGAGGGTTATCGAATGGTCTTTGGTTCTGCTACCCCTGATAAATTAAAGCCAATTGAGGTAAAAGGGGCTGGCTATCTTTACATGCAAGGTTCAGGAAAAGAAACGGCTCAATATTGGGAAAGTCCTTATCTTGATACAACACAATTCGATTTTATAAAAGAACTACAATTATATATAACAAAGTTAAAATAATTTCAATAGATATTTTTGCTTAAATTCAATAGATTTTCAGCAAAAATATCTGTTCCTCATCGCTCTGCGATGATAGAAAAGAGGTACACATGAGGTTGAATGATTTTTTAAAGCCAGAGGTGCTTGGCAACAAATTTCTAGCAGTAAAAGGCTATACAGAAGTATTAGACAGAGAGACTAATAAGCCCGTAGCTTTAAGACTTAACGTGTCAATTCAAGACGAAAACTCAGATTTTTTTATGGAGATGATACAAGTCAAAGTAAATACATTATCCCCTACTGCTTCTGTTCAAGAGATGACGAATAATAAAACTTGTCCTGTTAGTCTTAAAGATTTAAACGTAGGGCAATTCAATGGAAATTTGTGGTTCGCTTGTTCTGATGTTTTACCTGTAACAAAATAGCTAAGATTAGATGATATATAAAGGAGTTTTACAATGCAAACTTTTAACTACGATGATTTTAAGAATGAAAAGGGGATTGTTTCATTTTCTGAAGCAGAACAAATCTATTCTAGTCTCCTTAATTCCTCCAATCAACTTGATAAAGAATTTCAAGAAGAATGGACAACATTTGTTCTTCTATGCGTAGAGTATGCCTCTGCACGTGGTAAATGGCTCACACTCTCAAGAGAAGAGAAACTTACCAGCGATGAATCTAGAACTATTACTCACAATAAAGTTATTTATCAACTAAAGATTTTAAAAAGTTTAGCAAGTGAACAGGGCAATGATGTTGCTTGGTTTGAAAAATTTAACGATGACAGAAAACGTATTGGGGATTTTGCTTGCTATGTAGCTTATATCTATGCCTTAAATGCTCGATAGACAATTAGAGGATATTATGGCTATATATTACTCTATGTCTGATATTCATGGAAATTATTAAATAACATCTTAAGAATAATTAATTCTATTTATCTATCACCGAAACAATGTGCTATAACTTAATTCGATTCTTAGACTAATATCAAAAATAAAGAGGGGAATATATATGAAGACGTTATTAATTGGTGATTTACACTTAAAATCTCAACTGATTTTACCCATTGTTGACAAAATCATCCAAACACATAATATTAAGAGAATCATTTTTCTTGGTGATTACGTTGATTTACATGGTCAAACTAACAATATCCAACTTTATGCCAAAGACCTCACTTTTTTATACTCTTGGAAAATAGATAAAGAGCAAAACGGAATAGATGTAATTAATCTTATAGGTAATCATGATGCTTATTATTTACTGGGAGAACAAGCTCCTTTCTCAATTCAGAATCTAGAGGTCTTTTTCTCAATTCAACAATTATTACAAGATTTGAATTTACAAGTAGCTTATCAACTAGATGATTATTTAGTTAGCCATGCTGGTTTCAATCTGATATTTGACCCAAAAGAATGGCATTTTAACCTCTATACCAAAGAGCATGAAGAAGAATTAGATATTCTAGCTTATACAATAGGACCAATGCGTGGTGGGAAAGCTCTTGGGGGGTCTCCTTTATGGGCACATTTTAGAGAATTAGAACTGCTTCCCAACCAAGACTTTCCTAAACAAATTGTTGGACATACCCCTAAAGAATCTATTGATATTTCTAAAAATGTTATTGGTATAGATACTTTTTCATTATATATTGACAAAGATAATAAATATCAATTTATTGGTAACGGAGATTTGCTCGTTTATGACCAAGGACATTTTGAGGTCATTTCAACAGACTGGGCAACAGACAAAATATTAAAACAATTACCACGATTATGAATTTAATAGCTACTTCTCATCATGTACCTAAGCAAAACTGCCGACAAGCAGTCGGCAAGCTGAAGTGTGTTTAGCGGAGCGGTGCTTAGGATCACATGATAGAAGTAGGGAGGAGCTTTGCTCCTCCTAGTTTATTTATTATATAGACAATCTTTTGGCGAAAGCCAACCTAAAAGGAACTATTTTTTATGACCTCATATAATAAAAAAATAGTCCGCACTTCTTCCTATATTGAAATTTGGGAATATGAAAAGCCAATATTTTCAAAAGGAAAATCCATTTTAGATACTGATACTAAAAGCAAAGAAAAATCACAACGTAGAACATTTGATGAACTTACACCTGAAGAACAAGAACAACGTCTGGAGCGTATGAAAAAAACTCGCTTAGAAGCAAAGTGGAACTTACTCCGATTAGTCGATTGTAATTATGATGACAATACTTCATTTCTGACCCTGACCACTAAAGAAAATATTAGCGACAGAAACCACTTCAAAAACTTACTCAAAACTTTTATTAAACGCTTTAATTATCACATTTTTAATACCAAGAAAAGTAAATTAAAATATATAGCAGTATTAGAGAGGCAAAAACGTGGAGCATGGCATGCTCATATTCTGCTTTTCAGCGTTCCTTATGTACCACACCGTCAACTCTTGGAACTTTGGGGACATGGAGCAGTACGGATAAATAAAGTTGATGTAGACAGCAAAGAAAATCGCGGTCGATATGTCACAAAGTATTTTGAAAAAGGGATTGGACAAGAATTGTTGGAAAACTTCGGAAAGCAAGCCTATTTTTCATCACGCAACTTAAAAAAGCCTGATGAAGATAGATTTTATACTTATGAAGATTTTAATTATGATAGTTCAGTCGTACTATATGAAACGGAATACATTAGTAAAGTCTATAAAGACGGTCAGTATTTCGATAATCATGTAAAGTATAAGAAAATAAAACTAGATGAATAAAGGAGTAAGTTACATGATAGCAACTGTTACTAAAAATGACCTAGTTGCCCTTGGTTTCTCTGAGGGAACATCTAAACGTATTATCCGCCAAGGGAAAGAGCTACTGATAACACGAGGCTTTACAGTCTATCAGAATAAACGAATTGGTACTATACCTGCTACTATTGTAAGCGAATTACTCGGTTTTGATGTTCAAAACAGTACCCTCAAGGAGTAAAATATGGCAATTAGAAAAGGTAAAGACGGTAATTGGATAGTTGATATTAGCAACGGTTTTGACCCAATAACACTAAAGCAACGTAGAATTGTCAGAAAGGGCTATAAGACGAAAAAAGAAGCTATTGAAGCAGAACACTACTTACGAAGTGTAGAGTTAAAAGAACGCTTCTATGGGGCTAAAATAACTATCCCCATACTATATGAACTACTAAAGGAAGAAGATAGTATAAATCATCGAAAAGCAAGCTATATCAATACACAAGATAATAATTACAACAAACACATCAAAGATTATTTTTCTATGGTAGATAATGTCGGAAAACTAACCTATGAAGACATCTACCAATTTAGAGAACATCTTAGGCAAAAAGTAGCTAAAAATTCTGATAAACCGTTAAGCACAAACACTATCAACAAAATCATGATTTTACTCAAAAAGATTTTTGATGTTGGTTTGCGAAAAGGCTATTACACCTCCAATCCAGCAAATTTGATAAAAAAGTTGCCAATCGAAAAAACAAAAATGCAGTTTTGGACAGTCAAAGAATTTCAACATTTTTTAACCTTGTTTAAAACTGAAGAATATAATATCAAGTTACTCTTTACTGTTCTATTCTTTACAGGACTACGACTTGGGGAAGCATTAGCACTAACATGGCAAGACATTGATTTTACAAGCAATACAATTCACATTACAAAATCAGTTTATGTAAACAAAGGAATAAGTCATGTTAGCACAACAAAGACTAAAGCTGGAACAAGAAGAATTATCATTAATAAGAAATTGAGCCATGAACTACAACAATGGCAACAGAAACAAAAACACCTATTAGAACAATTTACTAGTGATAGCATAAGCCTACAAGTATTTCAAAGCTCACCTATTACAATTACAAAAAATGCAGTTGAAAAACAATATAAGAAAATACTTGAACGTGATAGCACACTAAAAAAGATACGCATACACGATTTTAGGCACTCACACGCTTCCCTGCTGATTAACCAAGGGGAAGATTATCTAGTTGTAAAAGAGCGACTAGGACATGCTTCTATAACAACAACAATTGATACCTACTCTCACTTGTACCCAAGTAAGCAAAAGGATTTAGCTGATAAACTAGATGAATTACTATAAAGTAATTGAGTTTTATAAATGGAAAGTTCATAATTAAATCATGGATACATCACAAGCAATAAAAGCACATGAAGTAGCTAAAAAAGCACACTTTGGACAAATTGATAGAGCAGGAATTGACTACATTAAACACCCTGAAACAGTAGCTAGTTTTGTCGCAACTGATGAAGAGAAAGCTGTCGCCTATCTACATGATGTAATTGAAGATACTTCACTAACCCTACTAGACCTAAAAAAGGAAGGTTTTTCAAAAAATATTATAGAAGCCGTCGATATACTCACAAAGAAAAAAGGACAAGATTATCAATCTTATCTCAATCTAGTAAAGAAAAATGAACTCGCTAGAGTTGTAAAGTTAGCGGATTTACGGCATAATTCAGATTTAACAAGACTACCATTAATTACTGAAAAAGACTTAGAGAGAAATAAGAAATACAGTTCTGCTATTAGATTTTTAAGAGCAAAGAAAAAAAGTTAGTAACTAAACTATAAAATTTTATAAAGATAAAACAAAAGACAAGGCTTATAAACTTTGTCTTTATTACTATACTGGCGGTCGGTCTCGAACTGGCACATCCTTGCAGATACTACAATTTTATTAAAATAAATAACTATAAAAAGTGAAATTTTTTATTGAGAAACTTTTAGACTAGGAGTATAATGTATCTAAAATAACTATTAGGTGGCTGTTATATGAATAATGTTGTTACTACACAAATTTCTATTCAACTTAGTCAAGAGTTAAATTCTTTATTAAATGCTATTGTTGAAGAAAATAATACAACAAAGACTGACTTTATTAGACAAGCTGTTATAGAGAAAATTGAAGATATATATGATATTAAGGTTGCTGATGAAGCTTATAAAAAATGGGTTGAATGTGGCAGAAAGACTTTCTCACATGAAGAAATGATGAGGCGCTATGGCTAAAATATACGCAATATCTGATATACATGGGCACTACAATGAGTTTATTAAATCTATCAATAAAATAGATTTATCTGATAAACAAAGTCGACTTATCTTACTTGGAGACTACATTGACAATGGTTCTCAATCTTTTCAAGTTATTTCCAAAATAATTGAACTTGAGGAACTTTATCCTAATCAAATTATCACTCTATTAGGAAATCATGAAGAATGGTTTTATGATTGGTTGATTTTAGAAAAGCCTACTTCTTCTGCATTTCCAGAAACAATAAAAAGCTTCTTCTCTCCAGAGGAATTGAACTATATTTTTAAATCGAATGCTAACAACTTTGAAACAGGTGTTAGAAATGAAATTAAAAATAATATCAAATTTAATCCATGTATAAACTGGTTTAAAAAACGATATAGGGATAAACGCTATTATGAAACTGATACCCAAATTTTTGTTCATGCTGGCATTGATGAAGAAGCAGGAAAGTTTTGGAAAGAACTAACGAGTTCAGAGATATTTACAAACAAATTTCCTATTACCACTGGTAGATTTCATAAAGCTATTATTTCGGGCCATATTGCTTCTTCGGAAGTAGCTAAAGATAGAAGATACCTGGGTAAGATTTACTATGATAGTAAAAGTCATTACTTTATTGATGGAGAGGTAACGAATAGCAAAACAATACCTGTTCTTTGCTATGATACAATTACCCAAAAATATCACTTTCTATAACTTTTAATCATGTGCTTTTATATGAAATTAGTAATTATTAGTAACAATTTCAAGAAATTTATTATGACATAACAAAAAGACAAGGCTTAGAAACCTTGTCTTTTCAACTATACCGGCGGCCGGGGTCGAACCGGCACGTCCTTGCGGACACTGGATTTTGAGTCCAGCGCGTCTGCCAATTCCGCCACGCCGGCAAATAGTAACTGGGGTAGCTGGATTCGAACCAACGCATGAGGGAGTCAAAGTCCCTTGCCTTACCGCTTGGCTATACCCCAATAATATAAAATAGGCGAGTGATGGGGATCGAACCCACGCATGCCAGAGCCACAATCTGGTGTGTTAACCACTTCACCACACCCGCCATAATTCTATTAACACGGGCAGTAGGAATTGAACCCACACTGAAGGTTTTGGAGACCTTAGTTCTACCTTTAAACTATGCCCGTAAAATGGAAGGGGAGGGATTCGAACCCCCGAACCCGAAGGAGCGGATTTACAGTCCGCCGCGTTTAGCCTCTTCGCTACCCTTCCAAAATATATAAATGGCGCGAGACGGAATCGAACCGCCGACACATGGAGCTTCAATCCATTGCTCTACCAACTGAGCTACCGAGCCTTATTGCGGGAGCAGGATTTGAACCTACGACCTTCGGGTTATGAGCCCGACGAGCTACCGAGCTGCTCCATCCCGCGTTAATACAAAAGGAGGATGTGGGATTCGAACCCACGCACGCTTTTACACGCCTGACGGTTTTCAAGACCGTTCCCTTCAGCCGGACTTGGGTAATCCTCCAAAATAGTTTATACGGGAACAAACCCGTGTCCTCTTAGTGAAAAGATAATGTTTCAATTCTCTAGTAATGGACTAAACACTATGGGCACGAGTGGACTCGAACCACCGACCTCACGCTTATCAGGCGTGCGCTCTAACCACCTGAGCTACGCGCCCAAGTTAAAAACTTGGTACAAAGAACAAAGTTCAAAGCGGGTGACGAGAATCGAACTCGCGACAACAGCTTGGAAGGCTGTAGTTTTACCACTAAACTACACCCGCTTAAATGGGAGTTAACGGGATCGAACCGCTGACCCTCTGCTTGTAAGGCAGATGCTCTCCCAGCTGAGCTAAACTCCCTAGAGCTAAGCGACTTCCATATCTCACAGGGGGCAACCCCCAACTACTTCCGGCGTTCTAGGGCTTAACTTCTGTGTTCGGCATGGGTACAGGTGTATCTCCTAGGCTATCGTCACTTAACTCTGAGTAATACCTACTCAAAATTGAATATCTATTCAAAC